>JAGQQP010000365.1 GCA_020426085.1 Planctomycetaceae bacterium
CACGATTCCGCACACATGACATGCTGCAGATCGCCGAGGTCTACGCGCACAACTGTCCGGAACTGTTCTCTCTGGAAATGTGGGGTGGTGCCACCTTCGATACCTCCATGCGATTCCTGAAAGAATCTCCCTGGCAGCGATTGTCAGAGATGCGGACCCGGGTGCCGAACATCCTGTTCCAGATGCTGATTCGAGCTTCCAGCGCAGTGGGATACACTAACTATCCAGACAATGTGGTCCGCGCGTTCGTGAAGGAAGCCGCTGAAGCGGGCATCGATGTATTCCGCGTGTTCGACGCCTTGAACTGGGTGCCCAACATGAAAGTCGCGATGGAAGAAGTGCAAAAACGCGGCGCTATCTGCGAAGCCAGTATCTGTTATACGGGTGACATCCTCGATCCAGCCAAAACGAAATACGATCTCAAGTATTACGTCAACATGGCTAAAGAGCTGGAAAAAATGGGTGCCCATATTCTGGCCATCAAAGATATGGCAGGATTGTGTAAACCGTATGCAGCTGAGTTACTCGTGAAAACTCTTAAGCAGGAAATCGGTATTCCCATTCACTTCCACACCCACGATACCAGTGGAGGCCAGGCGGCTGCAATTCTGAAAGCTGCGGAAGCAGGACTCGATATTGCCGATGGTGCAGTGCCTTCCATGTCAGGTGGAACGTCTCAGCCTAACCTGACCACCGTGATCGAAGCCCAGCGGTTCACCGATCATCAGCCAACAGTGCAGGTCAGCTATCTGGATGATATTTCCGAATACTGGCGTGCAGTCCGTAATTACTACACCGCTTTTGAAAGTCCGGTCTTACCCGCTGGTGCCAATCTGTACGAGCATCAGATGCCGGGCGGCCAATATACGAACCTGCTGCAGCAGGCACAGTCACTGGGACTGGGAGACCGCTGGATCGAAGTCTGTCATGTGTATGCTGAAGTCAATCAGCTGCTGGGTGATATCGTCAAAGTGACCCCCACCTCGAAAGCGGTTGGCGATATGGCACTCTTCCTGGTCGCGAATGACCTGAGCTGTGATGATGTCGTGAACGGCGATCGCGATCTGGCATTTCCGGAATCTGTGCTGGATCTGATCAGCGGTCGCATGGGACAGACTCCTGGCGGCTTCCCTGAAGATGTTCAGAAGAAGATTCTGCGGGGAGAAGAACCGCTTACCGAACGTCCGGGAAGTATTCTGCCTCCCGCCGACTTCGAGGATGCGGCGAAGACTGTTCAGAAGCTGATCAACCGCACGCCCACCGATCAGGATGTGGTTTCGTATCTGTTATACCCGAAAGTCTTCGAAGATTTCGCAGCCCATCAGAAAGCCTACTTCGATACAAGCGGTCTGCCAACTTATGCGTTCTTCAATGGCCTGGAACCGGAAGAAGAAATCTCTGTTGAAATAGCTCCTGGTAAGACGTTGATCATTAAGTTCCTGGCAGTTGGCAAACCACAGACGGATGGCTGTCGAACGGTCTTCTTTGAACTGAACGGTCAGCCTCGAGAAGTCGTGATCGTGGACAAAGCTCTGAAGCCACAGGACAGTTCACGTCGAAGAGCCGATTCTTCTGACCCGAAACAGATCGGAGCAGTCATGCCCGGCGTAGTTGTCTCACTGAGCATTAAAGTCGGAAGCAAGGTGAAAGCCGGTGATCAGCTCTTGATGCTTGAAGCCATGAAAATGCAAACGAGTGTCATTTCCGAACAGGACGGCGTTGTGAAAGAAATTCTCGCCGAACCAGGGACGCAAGTGGAATCGGGTGATCTGTTGATCGTGCTGGAATAGCCAGTCATTTGAACAGATTTACTTTCACAAAGCAAGGTATTTCCCTCCACTCGAGACTGGGCAGTATTCTCCCAGCCTCAGGGGGCTGATATCATTACGCGTCCTGAAAGTATCGCTCCATTTTACCCATCCGCACCAGTATTGCTTTAATAGGATGATTTTATTCAAAAACAGGTTTCATTTTGCCTTGAAACATTAGAGAAATTCAACCACTGCCTGAAATTTCGCCGATAGTTTAGATATCAGGTATTAATATTTCTTAATGCTTTGAGTTCTAATCAATCACTCAAACAGAACAAACGGACAGAACTCTTTAATTCTGTCTCTTTAAGAAACCGGAGTACTCGGCGAATGACTGGAGCGCGTCAATCCATTCAACCCCCTCATTTCGTGATTTCCAGTGAGGGAGAGCTTCTGGGTGAAGATACCCCCGAGAATCAGGAATTAGTTCGTCGCTTTGTTGCCTGTGTCAATGCCTGTGATGGAATCAGTACCGAAGAACTGGAGAGTGGTATTATTAACGACATGCGGCGGGTGATTGCTCAGACAGCACCGCTTCTGCAGGAACGCAGTCAGATGACAGAGCTGCTGCGGCGTGAAATTCGTGCAGAAATGAATGCGAGAAATAAAAAGGATTAGCTCCCTCGCTACCCGATTGAGATTCAATTAGAGCCACGCCGAATATAACCACTGATGCGGACTTTCAATTTGCCCGTCGATTTATGCCCGGCAGGCAGGTTCACCCCAATCATCAATAAGCCGTCATCCTTAGGTGTAAACTCGGCCTTCTCACCAATCAGAAACGGTTTACCCAATTTCGGTTTTCCCTTTTCCTGTGAGACCACAAGTCCCATCAGTGCGCCAGCAGGAATTCCGTCCGCCAGTTCTTTCATGACTGTTCCATGAGGCAGACCTTCTACTGTGGTTTTGATGTCGGCTACAAAATCATAGGTGCCCATTGCCTGAATGCGGACCGTTTTTCCCTTCGCCACCAGCCCTGCAGGCGTACTCCAGTTTCGCGCAACATCAATATCAAGATCGGATGAATTAGAACTCATCAGTTTTTCATTGAGCTGTGTGATCATGGCTTTCACGCCTGGCACATCTTTTTGAATGCTTTGAATCACTTCGAGCATCTCGCGGGATTTTTCATAATCCCCCGCTTCAGAATACTTCCGGGCGATTTCTGCAGACTCTCGAATGAAGGAATCTTTCAGCTTATCAGCCTGCAGGTTGAGCTGCTTGACATTCGTTTTTTTGGAACTCTGAGCCACAACAGGTTCTGATAGAAACAATACAGACAAAGCAGTTCCCAGAAACAGAAATTGAACATTCCAGCCAGCTCTGAATTTCGACACGATTCGATTCCTCTACTCGATTAAAATAAAAGTGAATACCTTTATTATGGCGATTGACAGCTACTACTGGCAATCAGAATCCGGCGTTCCAGTCTCTTCAGTCATGAAATACAAAAAACACTACCCGGGTGGCCATTGTAACGATCGTCCTCCAAGCAGATGCAGATGCAGGTGATCGACAGTCTGACCTCCTTCTTTACCGGTATTAACGATTGTACGATATCCCGAGTCCAGCCCCAGCTTCTTCGCCAGTTTCCCTACGGTAAGTAACAGATGCCCCACCAGTTCCTGATCTGAATCCTGCAGGTGTGCAATTGATGGGATTTCCTGTTTCGGAATCACCAGAACATGCACGGGAGCCTGTGGATTCACATCGTTGAAAGCCAGGCATAATTCATCTTCGTAGATAATGTCTGCCGGTATTTCCCGATCTATGATTTTCTTAAAAATTGTTTTCTCACATGACATCTAACCTGCTTCCTCCGTATTTCATTCGACACTATTTCTTAAAAACCAGTCCGAAAACTGAAAATCGAATCTGTAGACGCGTATTCTATTCTACAACAATTAAGACAGATCAGGTAAAGAGCTGTTTGTAAACACCATATGCGCCTGCCAGCAGCAGTCCCAGACAGGAAACGAACAGCATCAGATCCCACAATCGTCCGGGAGCAAGTCGGGCATCAATCCTGGTATAGCGCAGATAGATGGCTGCGACCCCCAGCATCGGCAACATGATGGCCTGCATGGTCCCCGCGATCAAGACCAGCCGCACCGGATTGGCTCCTGTCAGAAAGACAGCCAGGCACAACAGAGGCAGAACCAGTGACATGATTTTGATCCAGTTCTGCAGCGCATTCGGTTTGCTATCATCCACGACCCCGAAAAAACGCAGACCGTCTGAGAAAATCCGTGCATTAGCAGCGTTCGCCACCAGGAATGTGGAATAAAGTACGGCAATCGCGCCAGCCAGAAACAGCCACTTGGCGAACGCACCGAAGACAGGAACATAGGCTTCCGCCAGGGTACTTACCATCCGCATGCCGTCCGGGTCGAGGCCTTCCTTGTGCAACACTGCGACTCCCATCAGATAAAAGGCAAGCGTCGCGAAAGTGTAGATACACATCGAAGCAAACGCGTCAATTTTCATCACACGCATCCAGCCTTTCGCTCGTTCCGCCCAGGCATCGTCTTCTGCATGAGGGCCAGTAAAACGTGCATAGCCTTTTTCGAGACACCAGTAGGGATAAGCAATCAGTTCCGTCGCGCCGACACCAATAATCCCGAACGCCGCCAGTGCAGTCAGCAGCGGGTTCATGCCGCCAGTCGCTTCCGGAACTCCAAAAGAGAGCCCGCGGATGATTTCGTCCGTCGAAATACTCCAGATGTCGGATGCCTGCAGGGAAACGACATTGCCTATGGTAATGAAGGTGAACGAGACGACCAGAATTGTCGATAGATGTTCGATCAGATTATATCTGCCGTAGTACAAAAGAAACGCAGTAAACAGGGCGATGATGCTGGCCCAGATCTTGTCATCCCAGGTCTGAGGTTCGAGGATTGATTTTCCATCTTCATCCAGCAGAGACTCCTCGTTGCGTATTTTTTCGAGAATCACCTGACCTGCTGCCTGCAGGCGTTCAATGCGCTGCTTCATTTTGGCGTGTCCGCGCAGATAGCGTTCTCGCTCGGCAAGCGTTAAGTCTGAAAGTGCTTTCTCTTCCTCTTTTAAAGCTTCCTCCAGTTCCAGATAACGCACGAATTCTTTTTCTGATGGATAC
>JAGQQP010000366.1 GCA_020426085.1 Planctomycetaceae bacterium
CACATTCCCCTCATTGTACGGGCACCGGGCATCAAAGGGGGAGAACGCCGCACACCGCTGATTGAATCCATCGACATCTACCCCACACTCTGCGATCTGACCGGTATTCCGCAACCGAAACATCTGAAGGGGCAGAGCTTTGTCGGCCTGATGAAAGACTCAAAATCAGAATGGAAGCAGGCCGCGGTCAGCCGCTTCAAAAACGGCGACACCATTCGCACCGATCAGTTCCGTTATACCGAGTACTCACTCCCCAAAGGCAAGCAGGTCTCGCAGATGCTCTACGATCACAGCACTGACCCGCTTGAAAACGTCAACATTTCTGCACAGCAGACCGACGCCGTCAAAGCGCTGTCCGCACAGTTGGATCAGCTTAAAGGCCGTAACCGAAAGCCCGGTAAAAATAAGCAGAAGCAGTAATCACTCATTCTTCCCAGAAAAATTCTCATTTCGGTTGCCAGCTGGTGCAGGACCGCTCATGATGTGCTCTGGCGCACACACTACACTTTCGTCTACTGACATTGAACCTGCAAACTGAAAGTGAAAGATGAAATACCTTTTCCTGCTTCTCATTTTTTCGATAGCTGGCTGCAGTGAACCGGCACCGCTACCCCCGTTGTCTGAAAAAACGGTGGATGGTATCCGATTGCAACCCAGGACACTACTGGACGGTGATCTTCAGTTGCTGATCCCGGAGGGATTCACGTTGATGTCGGAAAAGAATATCAAACTGAAATATCCCAGCGAACGGCGTCCCACTCTGGTTTTTTCTAATGTGTCAGGATCGGTCAACGTAGCCATCAATTATACGACCAACAGCATGTCCCAGGGTCGGATCAACAGATTTCACCGCGACCTGGAAGAGATGTTCCAAAAACAGTTCCCCACAGCCACCTGGTACCAGAGTGGTGTTGCAGACATCAATGGTCGCAAATGGGCCTTACTGAACCTGACCACACCCGCTGCTGATATCGATGTCCACAACCTGATGGTCGGGACAACCTTAAATCGTCGGCTGCTGCTGGTGACTTTTAACGTCACAAAGGACCTGGAAGAGATGTGGCTGAATCCCGGCCAGGCTGTTATTCAGTCGCTCAGCGTCAGAGATTAAACGCTGACAAACACTTCGTTCAGTTTTTCTCTCCTGAGAAACGCGCTTTAAATGTGCCCCGGCAGAACCAGGATCAGGATAATAATCTGCACCAGCCCCAGTTACGGCTGTGGATTAAAAACGTGCGATACACCGCGCAAAAAAGAACCCGGAAAACAGATTGTAGTGTCTGATTCCCGGGTCTGAACAGAAGGCCCCAGCCAGCGGAACGAATGTGTTCAGATCCGTTCCGGCCACTTCCGTTATAAGCACTTCAGAAAGGCAACCAGGGCCTGCTTTTCCTGCTCCGTTAAATTTGTTGCTCAACCGACTGACCTGAAATACCTGATTGAGGTGACGGTTTGAATGATTCGGTAAGCCAGAGAAAGAGCAGATACTATGCCAATGCAGAATCCGTTTCGAAACGCGGTTTGCTCCAGAGCACTTTAGAACAGCCGACGATGCACATTACCGCATCAGGTTGATTCCGTATTAATAATAGAGGCAGGTTCAACCAACAGACGTGTGCTTGATCGTCGATCAGGATGACTCGTGAGAACTCAGACAGGTTGTCCGGTCAAGTCACTTCTACCGCAGATGATGAAGTGAGCAAATCACTTTCTGATGCCCGCGGGTTCATCCAGGGGCACAATCTGAATGGCATTGAACATCGAGTAACCGGTCGGACCGCGGTGGCTGATGATTGTCACTTCTTCGCCCGCCTTCTTCTTGAATTTGAAGCTGACGTACTGCAGACCTTCGCGATAAGGTTGAGTGCGATAATCCCAGGTCCCATCATTGGCGGTCGCTTTTTTGCCGATCACCCGCGAGCCGACCTTAAGTTCGATCTCCGCATTCTGGTCAGGAGCATCGCCATGGGCAAAGACGTAAATTTTGTATTTACCCGCCGGCAGGTCGAGGACTTTTGTTTCCAGATCCACACAGCGACAGTTGTGATAAATATAACCCTGGAAAATTCCGCTCTGACCCTTGATTCCCCACTCGCCGTCATGACGGGTCACCCGCAGTCGGGCCGTACTGGAAGTGGCGTCGCTGTACCGCATATAGTCGACGGCTGTCGTCCCAATATCGACCGAATTCCAGACATCAGTGGGACGACCGACGATACCATCGTAATTTCCGATCCCCGGATCATGAGCGAATACCACATTCAACGATCGTACTGCCGGCCGTTCCATCGCCTGGACCAGATCGGGACGACTGCCATTCTTGAAAGGTTTCTGCGTGGAAGCGACGGGAATCGACTGTAATCTGTTCTGCTTCGGTAAGGGAGGCAGTGGCTCCTGACGGGACTGAAGCTGCTGCTGTTGGGGAACCTGCGCCTGCACAGGTAATCCAGGATCTGACTTTACGGTAATAGAGAGTTCATCTTTTTTCGTCGGCGGTTGAGGCTGTGATGACTGTCTGAGCGACACCGCCTGAGACTGAATTTTGCCCTTCTGAGTCGTTTCAGTCTGTTGCGCATGGGCTGTCCCGCTGAATGCCACCTGGAAGACTCCCAGCAGACCGGTCAGCCCGATAAAGGCAATCGCCAGGGTCAATGTGGTTCGCAAGCCGACCGGGCGTCGATCCTGAGTCTCCTGCAGAATCGCCTGCAAGCGTTCTGCAAAGCCGTTGCGCGATGCCATCGAGACAGCCAGATATTTCATCCTGCGACCCGACTGGACACGCGAGACCACCTGCAGCAGTTGGTCGGCGTAGTCAGAAGCCCGTGTTCCATTTTGTAAGACAATATCATCGCAGGCACGTTCCCGTTCGAAATGCACACCACGCGCCGCCAGCCAGACCAGCGGGTTAAACCAGTAGATAGCACACGTCAGTTGCACAAACAGCTGCAGCAGGCAATCACGACGCGAGACATGCGCCAGCTCATGCAGCAGCGCACAACGGACTTCCTGATCCGACCACTGTTCCGCTTCCCGCGGCAGCAGAATCGAGGCTCGCAGCATGCCCCAGGTCATCGGCATCGTCCACTCATCTTTCACCATGAATGTAACAGGCTGCGTACAACCCATTGTTTCGCGACAGGTCTGCAGCATGTCAAACAGCTGTCCTGCTGATACGACTTCACACTGCCGACCAATCGAACGAAGTCGAACCGACATCATCGCCAGTCGCAGAAACATCAGCACCACTCCGGTCAACCAGCAGACGCTCAACCACTGCATTGCCTCGGAAAGAAAAGCAGACGCTTCATCGGATTCGTTTCGTTGAAGCAGTTCCTGATCTGCAATCGTGACAGGAGCCGAAATCTGTGGCTGACTGATCGTACTGTTTGCAGAAACAGACGGGATCGCTTTCACAACAGGCAGCACTACCGGCGCAGTTTGAATCTGATTTGAAGTATTCTCCTGTGACAGGGAAAATGCCCCCAATGTCCATTTCGGCAGACTCGCATTGATTACAGGCAACGCCAGAACCGCCAGGAGTGCAACGCCCCAGACAGAATGCCGCACGGAGGCGCTCGCCTGTCGTAACAACCACGTCATGAGAAAAGCAGCAACCAGAATCGCAGTCGACTTGATCACCAGGTCCAGCAGGAAATCGGGCTGCCCGATGAACGCAATGAGTTTCCAATCTATATCCATCGCTTAATTCCCCTTTTCTCGCGCTGCTTTGATTAATTTCACCATCTCACGCAATTCGTCGTCGGTCAGCGTTTCATCGCCACTGGTCAGCTGCGCTGCTAACGCCTGTTTGAACGAACCATCAAAGAACGTCTGAATCACATGTTTCAACGCTTTCGTTCCTTCGGGTCGTCGTGGCGACGTGGGTGCATACACAAACTCGCGTCCCTGCTTATGCCTGCGCACGATGGTCTTTTCCATCAGAATGCGAAGCATGGTTCGAATCGCGGTCGGCGTCGGCGCGTTCGGCAGATCACTCTGGATCTCCAGCACCGTCGCTTCGCCGCGCGAATAAATCGAATCCATAATCTGACGTTCCCGCCGGCTGAGTTCGATGTGCTGTGACATTTCCCGTTCCCTGTATTCGCTTTAAAACTGATACGCTAAATTATTAGCGTTTAAGCAAGGCGTGTCAATACGAAAAGCTAATTTATTAGCGTTTCAATAACCACTGCATTTCACGGGACATGTTGAAACGAAAACAAGCCAGCTCGCGCAGACATCCGGCGTATTCTATTTCGCGACCGGTTTTGTGTGACTGATTGAACTCAGTGTTCGTTTCAAAACCAGATCCTGTTCGGCTGCTGTCTCCAACGTTGCCTGAGTAACTTCCTTACCATTAATGAAATAGCGAGGATAGCCTTCCAGCATGTTTCCCTTTCGATCCCAGTTTCGCAGAACGCCATGCAGATGGTTATCTTTCATCATGCCCTCACTGAGCAGAATATGCTTCAGCGAATAAAACCGGTACCAGCCTTGTGCGCGATCCGCTTCATACGTCTTGATGACATAACCGGGGATGATCGCATCGCCATGGGAATAAGTGAGCCAGTCTTTGTGCATGCCCTGCTTCAATCCGGCCTGCAGATAGTACTCGCAGTCCGGGCTGCCGTCTTTGTTCAATTTTCTCAGAAAACCGCTCCCCTCACGGAGAATGGAGGAGCTGATGATTTTCCCTTCCGGCGACCAGTAACGACAGGGGCCATCCAGCAGCCCCCGGTTGTTGAAATAGGGCAACTCTTCAAACACACTTCCGTCAGGATGAAACTTCAGTGATTTCTGCCTCACGCCATTCTTAAATCGCGTTTCCGAATAGACCTTCCTTTTTGCCGATCGGTTTTCCCGCCGGTAGTAGTGACGTTCGCACAACAACTCACCATCCACAGTATATCGATAGAGGTTCGGCCCACA
>JAGQQP010000367.1 GCA_020426085.1 Planctomycetaceae bacterium
GATGAAACACTGCGGCGACCAAGGCCAGCAGACCGAACTCGAAGCCGACCAGCACACTAAAGGTGGTGGAAAGAAAAAGAAACGGAAGCAGAAATGAAGCAACTCGTTTTCAGTCTATTATTGATCTTCACAGCAGGCTTCTTTGCCAGCGATGCCATCGCGCAGCAGGCGACGACAGAAACACGCAAGCCGAACATCATCCTCATCATGGCCGATGATGTCAGTTGGGAATGTTTCGGCAGTTACGGTGCCGATGATTACAAAACGCCGCACATCGACCGACTGGCCCAGCAGGGTATCCGCTTCGCCAACTGTTATTCGACGCCTCTCTGTACGCCCTCCCGGGTGAAGCTGATGACGGGCAAATACAACTTTCGCAACTACTCCCATTTCGGCTATCTGAATCCGCAAGAAAAGACCTTCGGTCAGCTGCTGCAGTCGGCAGGTTACAAGACCGCGATCGCCGGTAAGTGGCAGTTGAATGGGCTCTATCACGGTGCAGAAGGACACGACGACAATACGCGGCCCTTCAAAGCGGGCTTTGATGAATACTGTCTCTGGCAGGTGACGACAGGCACGAAGATCAAAGACGGGGGCGGCGAGCGTTTCTGGAGTCCGCCGCTGGAGCAGAACGGCAAGTTCCTTACGATCGAAGACAATGCAGGAAAATACGGGCCGGACATCATGTCAGACTTCCTGTGTGACTTCATCAGAAAGAACAAAGATCAGCCCTTCTTCGTCTATTACCCGACGACGCTGGTCCACAATCCGTTTGTGCCCACTCCCGATACGATTGGTGACGCACCGCGGACACAGGCCGCCAACAAACAGCCGAAAGGCAAGCAGGCCCGCAAAGCCAACTTTGTCGCGATGGTCAATTACCTGGACAAGATCGTCGGCAAGCTGGTCCAACAGGTCGAAGAGGTCGGCCAGTTGGACAATACACTGATCCTGTTCACCGCCGACAACGGCACGAACGTGCAAATCACCTCCCAATGGAACGGCCAGACAATTCATGGTGGCAAAGGTTCGACTACCGACATGGGCACCCATGTGCCTCTGGTTGCCTACTGGAAAGGGCACACGCCCCACGGAGTGGTGCTGAATGACCTGGTCGACTTCACCGATTTCTATCCGACGTTCGCCGCGATGGCGGGTGTCTCACTGGGGAAAGCAGATCCCATTGACGGCCGCAGTTTTCTGCCTCAACTCAACGGTAAAGCGGGTCAGCCCCGGGAGTGGGTGCTGAATCATTACCAGCCTTACTGGGGACGATTCCAGGGAGATCAGTACGTGCGGAACGCCGGTTTCAAACTGTACCGCGACGGCCGGTTTTTTCATGTCCCCGTTGATCTGACCGAGAAACAGAATCTCACAGAAGGGAGCGCCGGCACCGAGGGAGAACAAACCCGCGTAATGCTGCAGCAGACGCTCTCACTGATCCCCCCCGCACCGCCGGTCAAAGGAGGCCCGAAAGCAACAGAGCGGCCCAACTACCCCGACTGGCGGAATATTGTGAACCCCAATGATTGATGATTTATAAGAAAGTCACAGGAGTTTCTCATGTCCCTGCATCAAATACATCGTCGCGATTTTCTCTATCAGAGTCTGCTCTCCGGGGCCTGTGCGCTGGGAGCGGGGCGAGTGGCAGCGAAAGAACAACCATTGCCTGTGCTGGGACAGGGCGCGTTTCGCTATCGCCCCGTCGCGGGCTGGGGTGTGCTCGATGAGAAAACGCCGGTCAAGAACTGCAGCGCGATGGTCGTCGATGCACAGGGGCGGATTTACCTGCTCACCGATCACCTGGCAAATAATGTCATCGTTTATGACAAAGACGGAAAACTGCTGAAGAAATGGGGCACGCGGTTTCCCGGCGCGCATGGTCTGGAGATCGTCAAAGAGGACGATCGCGAAGTGCTCTTCATCACCGACCTCAACCTGCATCGCGTCTTCAAGACCACGCTGGACGGCGAGATTCTGATGGAGCTGACCTACCCCAAGTCAACGGGCAAGTATGCCAGCGAAAAAGAGTATCGCCCCGCCTGGACGCTGCATCTGCCTGACGGCGATTTCTTCGTGCTCGATGGTTACGGCAAAGATTACATCATGCGTTACAATCGTGATGGCAAGCTGCTGCATTACTTCGGCGGACCCGAAGGTGGCATCGCCCACTGGGGCCCACACGGAGGTGTGATCGATACTCGCGGTCCTGGCGACCCTGAACTGGTGATCGCGATGAGCGATCAGCAGACGATCAAACGGCTCACACTGGAAGGCAAACTGATTGAAGAAGTCTCCCTGCCCGGTTCGAATCCGCGGATGATCCAGATTGTCGGCGAACACATGTTTGTCCCCCACCTGGCAGATAACTGGCCGAAAGACCGCGACAGTCGCGGTTATATTTCCGTGCTGGACCGCGATTACAAAATTATCTCCAACATTGGCGGCACCCCGCCTCAGTATATGGACGGAAAGCTACAACCCATGCAGCAGCAGGGGAGCTTTTTCCGACATCCACACGATCTGGTCGTCGCAGCCGACGGCGCAATTTATGTCCCCCAGTTCGCGTCCGGCAATACGTATCCGGTCAAGCTGGCCCCCCATTCCTGAATTAAAGCCGCTCTCCTTCACTGGGAATTACTCCATGCTACAAAACATATTATTCCACGCAATCCTGTTTCTGACGCTCCTGGTATCCGTTCCCCCTGTGATGGCTCAGCAGAAATCAAAGGCTACCCCGGCGGATAACAGCACGTTGACCGGGAAAGTCATGGTGGGTTATCAGGGCTGGTTTAACTGCCCGGACGACGGAGCCGAACTGGGCTGGAAACACTGGGCCCGTCAGGGGCATCAGCCGTTCGGCCCGGGAAATGTCACCGTGGATCTATGGCCCGATGTCTCGGAACTGGACGCCGACGAACGCTACGCAACCGAATTCCAAAATGCTGACGGCAGCAAAGCAGAAGTCTTCAGCAGTGCCAACCGCAAGACTGTAATGCGGCATTTTCGCTGGATGCAGGAATACGGAATCGATGGTGCCTTTCTACAGCGGTTTGCTTCCGGGCTGTCGCATACAAAGTTGTTACAGAATAAGAACCGCGTGCTGAACCATGTTCGCGAAGGGGCGCGGGAGTCGGGACGCACATTCGCCGTCATGTATGACCTGAGTGGTCTGCAGGCGGGAGAAGTTGAACGGGTCTTTAATGACTGGATAGAACTACGAGAGATTCAGAGAGTGGCTGAAGATGCCCAGTACCAGCGGCACAACGGCAAACCTCTGGTGGCGGTCTGGGGAGTCGGTTTCAGTGACAATCGACCTTACTCGCTGCAGGAATGTTTCGAGCTCGTAAAACAGTTAAAGGCCAGTGGCTGTGCGGTCATGCTGGGTGTCCCTTCTTTCTGGCGTGAAGGGACCCGCGACGCTGTCAACGATCCGCTGCTGCATCAGATCATCAAAGCCGCCGACATCGTCAGTCCCTGGACGATTGGCCGTTACCGCAATCCCGAGGAAGCAACCCGCCACGCCAACCGCGTCTGGCAACCCGATCGCCAGTGGTGCGCAGACAAAGGGCTCGACTTCCTGCCAGTCGCGTTTCCCGGCTTCAGCTGGTCTAACCTGCATGGCGGCGAACTCAATCAGATTCCCCGCCTTAAAGGGAAATTCTTCTGGTCGCAGATCACCGCTGCGAAACAGATCGGCTGCGAGATGATTTATGTCGCGATGTTCGACGAAGTGGACGAAGCGACGGCGATTTTCAAATGCACGAATCACCCGCCCACCGGAAACGGAGGCAAGTTTATCACGTATGAAGGTCTGCCCGGCGATCATTATCTCCAGCTGGCCGGCAAGGCGAGTCGGTTGCTGAAAGAGGATACAGAAACGGTCCCGGTCAAAAAAGAAGACGGTCGTCAACTACTGATCGGCTATGGGGAGGGTGTGCTGCGGCTGGACGAACAGAATCATATCATCTGGCATTACCATCCTGCGGACATCGAAACGGTCTACGATGCCTGGCAGCTGCCGAACGGAAACGTGTTGTTCTGTCATCGCTATGGCGTGCGGGAAGTGACGCCCGATCAGAAAACGGTCTGGGATTATAAAATCCCGCGGGAGCCGGGCAAGCAGGAAATCAACTCCTGTCAGCCTCTGCCCGACGGAAAAGTACTGATTCTGGATTGCGGCAATCAGAAGCTGCTGGAGGTCAACCGCGATCAGAGTGTGACGCACAGCATCGATCTGCCCGATGGCGGCAAGAACGTTCACAACCGTTATATGCAGGCCCGTAAGACGCCTCAAGGCACGTATCTGATTTCGTATCGCGACAACAAGTTGATTCTCGAACTCAACGCCGACGGCAAAGAGGTCTGGCGGTATAAGCTGAACGACAACGATCGCGCGTTCACCGCGATCCGGCTGCCCAACGGTCGCACGCTGATCCCCTGCATTACCTCGTATCGCATCATCGAAGTCGACCAAGAGGGAAAGATCACCTGGGAGCTGGACAAGCAGGACGACCTTGGATTCGAACTCTTGTATCCGGTCGGCGTGCAGGTCCGCAACAACGGAAACCTGGTGGTGATCAACTCCGACTATCACCATCGCAAAGGGATGGACAACGACGTGCAGGCGTTTGAAATCACCCGCGACAAACGGGTACTCTGGACACTGAAGAAAACAGACCTGGAAACAGACGGCAAAGTCCCCGTCGTCGAACGCGGCACAAAAATGCCGTCGCATCATCTACTCAGCATCCAGGTGCTGGGAGAACCGGCGGGGTTGAAATAGCCGGGAAATCAACGCGGTCGGTGATGTTAAGATAACGAAGCCATCAGGCCTGTAGCGGCTTGAGATTCCATTTCAGAGGCAAATTCGGGCCGAAACACATTAACAAGTGTTGATACGTGGTCGTTTTCACGATATAGTAT
>JAGQQP010000368.1 GCA_020426085.1 Planctomycetaceae bacterium
AGAAAACTGGGCAAGCAGGCTCAGGAGATTTTGAACGGCATTATTGACGAACATCCAGGTACTCCCTGGGCCTACCTGGCTGCGAAAGAGTTGGACAAACCTCTGGGCTGGGAATGGAAGGAAATGAAGATGGACCTGGATCCCCAGGGGAATCGTGTCAGCAAACCAAACCCACGTTTTGAAGAAGAACAACGTAAGAGAAGAGAGGCGCTGAAGAAACGTGGCGTCAATGGAAGCCAGCCACTGAAAATCTGACTTGGTTGATTTCAGATATCACTAATAATACATACAATTTAACAACTGGTCTGACTGGAATATTCAGCACAGCCCGGTGTCTTAGTATTCATATCATTTTTTAAACCGGATCAACATTGATTATCATTTGTTGAGACAAAACAGGCACTCGTTTTCAATAGCAGTTCGCTATAAAAATGACCGGGGGGTTATTACTGATGGTTCAGGCGAGAGATTATTCCGCTTTCTTTACCTCTTTGATTGTACACGCAGTAATTCTGCTGGGGATGGGGCTGATACACCATCAACTGACAGACAATCAACCCGAAGTGGCCATCGAAACGATCTTTGACGAGGAACGTGAGCACGCTGAGTTCGAACAGGTACTGGAAACCAATCTGGAAGTTTCTGAAAATCTCAGTGTCACACCCGGCGGTATGGTATCCACCAATGTCGGTGCATCCACAGCACCTGCTGTTTCTTCACAGAAGATCGAATCATCAGAAAGCCTGAAAGAACCGGAAATCAAAATCAACGCAGGCGAGATTACAGCGCCCGGCGATGACATTCTCGGTCAGGACCTGGGAGTGGGCGAAGTCACCGGTGAAGTCGGTGCTGTCGTGGAAGGCTACGGATCAGCCATGAGCCGGATTTCCAAAGAACTGATCCGCATCATGCGGGAAGAAAAAATTATGGTGGTCTGGCTGTTCGATGAGTCGGGCAGTATGAAAGACGACCAGAAAGAAATCAGGGATAACTTCAATAAAATTTACGGCGAACTGGGGATTGCAGCCAAACAGGAATCGAAAACCCGTGACCGGGATCAGACTTTGCTGACTTCTATTCTCAGTTATGGTGCTACGGTCCATGTCCATACTGCTAAACCAACGACCGACCTGAAAGAAGTTCAGGACGCGATTACCAAAATTCCGACCGACGAAACCGGTCTGGAAAACATGTGTGATACGATCTCTGCGACGATTGATAAATACGTCCTTCAGGCCCGAAAAACGGATCGTCGGCTCTGTCTTGTCGTAGTCACCGATGAATCCGGTGATGATGGTGCCAAGGTGGAAGAAGTCATTACCCGTGCCAAACGCGCTAAAACACCAATCTATATTCTGGGGCGGGAATCGGTCTTTGGATATCCCTATGCACGACAGATCTGGACCGATCCGGTTTACAACCTGAGGCACTGGATTCAGATCAATCGTGGTCCGGAAACCGCATTTCCGGAAGCATTGCAGTACGATGGACTGCATGGTCGCTGGGATGCGTTCTCCGCGGGCTTCGGCCCCTACGAACAGGTGCGTATTGCCCGTGAAACCGGCGGTATTTTCTTCGTGCTGCCTGGAAAAGAAGGCGAACTGGGAGGCGCCGGCAGTACTGCTGATCGGCAGTTCCGTTTTCAGGATATGAAAGAATATCAACCGCTCCTGCTGTCTCGTCGTGATTACGATGCCGAACGCAGCGCCAGCAAGTTTCGGACTGCTATCTGGAAGGTGATTGTCACGCTCAATCCACATCTGGATAAGCAGTTGAACATCAGGGAACTCTATTACCCGCTTCAGAAGAAAGAGTTTTTTGAGGTCGGCAGTAAAGAGGTGCCCAAGGCGATCCGCGCCATGGGACTGCTGCAGAAAGCCGTTGAAATTCTCGAATCGATTGAACCTTTAAGAGCACAGGAAAAATCTTCCCGCTGGCGCGCTGCTTACGATCTGGCACTGGCGCAGTGTCTGGCCTATCGCGTGCGTCTGTTCCAGTACTGTCTGGCAATGGACCAGCAGGCAAAAAATATGCCGGCACCCAAAGAGAAAAACAGCAATGTCTGGAATGTCACTCGTCGCAAAGAAATGCTGCCCCCCGATCCGGAACAGGTCAAGCTGACGAAAGTAAGCCCGGAAGAACTGGATAAGCAGTTAAAGAAGTCGGAAGCCCAGTACAAGCTTGTGATCAAAGAGCATCCGGGAACTCCCTGGGCACAGAGAGCCCAGTATGAATTGGGGCAGGGCTTTGGTATGTACTTCAAGGAAGGATTTCGTGATCCGCGATATGATGGTGTGGGTAAGGATATCAAACTTCCCAAGCTGTAAAACGCTGCGAATTACCTAAGGTCCTTTAAAACATCGCAGGGCACTTTCCGGAAAAAATGCCGGGAAGTGCCCTGTTTGCTTTTAACTGGTCCGACCGCCGCGTAGCATATACTGTTAAGAATTATTGCTGTGAACTCAGCCAGTGCACTATCACAGATGATGTGAAAGACGTCTCACTCATTCCTAATGACATCCAGGAGTTTTATACAAGATGAACCAATACCGCGCTAGCAATTGTTTTAACGTCTTTACCGGACTGATGGCAGCTCTGCTCGTCTCTTCCCTGATTGGAAATAGCAGCGTCTACTCAGGCGAGAAGAACGCCGAAACGGAAGAAGGCTGGATCGAACTGTTTAACGGTAAAGATCTGACCGGCTGGACTGTCGCCGAAGGAGGACCTTTTGAAGTCAAGGATGGCGTGATCGAAGTCACAGGGAAGCGCTCTCACCTTTTCACGAATAAAGAATACAAGAACTTTGAATTCAAAGCAGACGTGAAAACGACTCCAGGCAGCAACTCCGGTATTTTCTTCCACACCAAATTTCAGGAAGAAGGCTGGCCGAAACAGGGATATGAATCACAGGTCAACGTGAGTCACAAAGACCCCGTCAAAACCGGCAGTATTTATAACCGGGTCAAACTGTTCAAAACGCCTGCGAAAGATAACGAATGGTGGACACAGCATATTATCGTCAACGGTCGACATGTGATTATTAAAATCAATGGTGAGACTGTGATTGATTACACCGAACCCGAAGGTGCAACGGGTTCTCCTTCACTGGGTGAAAAAGGGAGCTTCGCGCTGCAGGCACACGATCCCAACAGTGTTGTGTATTACAAGAATATCCGTGTCAAACCATTGGCTGACTGAGCCTGGCGACACAGATGGAAACCTGAGCCCTCATCATGAATGAGCCCTCATCATGAAGATCGAGGGCTTTTTTCTTCTCATTATAATTATATTCAGCTTAAAGAAGTCGACTTGTGAAACTGGGATACAACACGAATGGTCTGGCCTTTCATCGCTGGGATGACGCGATTTCTCTGCTGGCTGAGACCGGTTATCAGTCGGTAGCGCTGACCGTTGATCATTACTGCCTGAATCCCTATGCAGACGATCTGGATCAACGATTGCTGGAAATGCAGACGCTGCTCCAGAAAAATCAGCTCTCCTCGGTCATCGAAACCGGAGCCCGGTTCCTGCTGGACCCGCGAGAGAAACATGAGCCGACGCTGCTCACCGCCGATCCTTCGTCCCGCGCCCGACGCATTGAATTCCTGAAACGCTGCGTTGATCTGGCAGCCTGTCTCAAGTCCGACGCGGTCTCGTTCTGGGCTGGTCAGTTGAAACAGGATCTGCACCGTGAAGAGGCGTTGGAATTACTGGCAGCAGGCTGTCGCGAAGTTATCCAGTATGCGGCTGAGAAAGAAGTTCGGCTGGCATTTGAACCGGAACCGGGCATGCTGATCGAAACACTGCAGGACTTCGCGGAATTGAACGAACGCGTCTCTCATCCCTGTTTCGGTCTGACCGTTGATATCGGTCATCTCCAGTGCATGGGAGAGTTGCCGATCAGCCAGTTCCTGGTCCCCTGGAAAAACAGAATCTTCAATATTCATATAGAAGACATGATTCAGGGGGCACACGACCATTTGAGGTTCGGTGCAGGGGACATTGATTTTCCGGACGTGATTCAGGGGCTGCGACAGATTGACTATCCGGGGGGGCTGCACGTCGAATTGAGTCGCCACAGTCATATGGCTCCCGAGGTCGTTCGCGAGTCGTTTGCATTTCTGACCGACCTAATCAAAACTTCCTGACTGGTATCACTTTCACCCTCTGTGAACTTTCAATGTAATCTCTCAGCGGATTGTATCGATTATTCGGGATAATCGAATTACAGCAGGCAAATTTGAGTTCTGGGGTTGCAGCATACGATACAAAGATAGCGGGCAATAGCAGAGAAATTCCAACCAGATCGGGACGTTAATGTGACAGTCATCACCCGCTGAAAATGGTTGTCTTTGCTTTTGTAGATCCAGGCACTCTTTATACGATCTCGTGTCGGCATGGCTTCATCGATCTCGAAAACTTTTGACCTGCTTGCGCAGAGCCGAAATTCACATGCGGTTAACGCATTGATTCTGGCTCTCGACGTCGAAAATCCGGAAATTCGTGAGCAGGCCGTCTTCGCTTTACTGCAGCAGCAAAGTTCGCGCGGGCTGGTTGAAGTGATCCGCCGCTACCCCACGCACACTGCTGGTATTCGAAAACTGCTGGAAACGCATTCGAATGCACTCGATGCCGCGATTCGCCAGTGTCTGCTGCACGGTAATCGCGAACTGCAGTACTGTGGACTGGAATTTGTCCGTATCACCAGTGATTTTCAACAGATTCCCTCGATCATCGCTCTGTTCGAAAATAAAAGGCTGGTCAATCATCAACCAGATCTGACATCACAAATCCTGCGCTATCTGGTGGGCAGACTCTACGAATATTTTCTGAATCCTTCAGTTGATTCCGTCTACTCGCGTGTGTTTCTGAAAAATGCCAAAGAGATCCGACGTGACAATCTGAATGCACTTGTTGCAG
>JAGQQP010000369.1 GCA_020426085.1 Planctomycetaceae bacterium
TCAAACGGATGTTTGTGACACTGGGCACACTGAATCCGGATTCCCAGGAAGGTGTAGGCAAAGCCCAGCACACGGTCATCGGGGTTCCGCAGGTCGCGTCGCGCCCAGTAGTAAGGCATGTGATCGCGGTCCGTAATGTCTGTCCCTGGTTTGTCCTGGTAAATGGCGTTGATGTTTTTCGTGAACTCTTCGAAGCTCTCGCCATTTTCGCGGCTGGTTGCCAGCAGGATGCCTTCGGTGATTTTGTCGTATCCGACATTGTTGGCGACGCGTTTTTTGATCCAGTCGTACCAGTCCTGGCTGGGACGTTCGCGGACGGGAGAAACATTGACGAGGTCGTCGTAATTATTCTGTGTAAAGTCACACAACTTGGTGGCCCACCAGGCGGCATAGCCGGGGCTTTCCAGCAGTTCGTCAATTTTCTTCTCGCGTTTGTCGGGAGAGGTGTCTTTCAAGAATGATTCAATTTCATGAGGTGCGGGCAGCGTTCCGGAAATGTCCAGACTGACACGACGCAGGAATTCTGCATCATCGCATTTGTCGGCGGGAACCATACCCAGTTTCTGCAATTTGTTAACCACATGTTTGTCGACCTCTGTGGCAGCGGCGATTTGAGGATATTTTTCGCCATACTGTTCGGAGACAGGCTGGATAACCGGAACGGGAATCACGCCGGAATCGTAGAAGGCGACCACATGGGTGTCACCTGGTTTGGCAGCAGTGACGAGCCCTTCTTCGGTAATCGTTGCAATCTGTTCGTTGTTGGTCTGGAAGCGACAGAGCGGCGTGACATCTTCACGTGTGCCATCAGACCAGACTGCGATCGCATTTAAAGAGACGGTCTCCCCTTCTTTTTTGAACTGAATCGCATCGGGGGTGACAATCAGGCGTTCAAATTTGGGCGCTTGTTTGGGTAAGCCGTTCGCGCCTGCTTTGACCCAGCTCAACAGCAGTCGATGCTGCCAGCTGTCTTTTTCGAAGCGTTTGCCCCCTTCGTGTTCAATTTCATTGAGAGGCTTCTGAATGATCAGGCTTTCTGCTGCCTCTTTCAGGTTAATGCGTTCGGCGTCCTTATCGGTCAACTGCTGGTGATCCATCGCGAAATCGTAGCCGAACAGTGAAAGGCGGAAATCACCTTTTCCCTGGAAGGAGCCGTGGCAGGCACGTCCATTACAGCCCAGCTTGCCCAGCAGTGGGATAACGTGCTGTTGAAACTGGGGGACTTCCGTGCTGGCGGGGTCAGAAAATCGCTGGTTGACCGGCTGTTTGACGTCGGTCTTGTCTGCAGCCTCGCTCGTTGCGGACAACGCGATGACGGCCAGTAAGGAGAAGCAACAACTTGTCATGCGAATTGATTTCATATCACACCTTGCATAAGAGACGACGGTTAAGTCTGTCAGAGAGTAATCCGTTTACTTTTGTTTTTTGTTTGACTGGCCCGTTTTTTTGATACTGCGGTTGATTTTGGCTAACTCAGAATCAACGAGTTTGTCATGGTTCTGTTCGATATCGGCGATGGATTTTTCCAGCTTCTGCAGTCGTTTTTCAGCCTGGGCTTTTTCGTGTTTCAAAAATTCCAGTTGCAGATCCATGCGCTGTTTCAGGAGTGTTTTTAATTCCGCTTCATCTTCACTGCTGCCCATGATGGAAACCCGGGCGGCCATCAGCCGAATGCGTGAATCCACTTCCCAGCGTTCCAGGGTCAGTCGGTAGCGGTCATTGTCACGTTTTTTGAACCGATCCAGTTTGGTCAGTGTGCTGTCGAGGTCTCGGATCGCACGCTTGTATTCGCGTGGTTTGTGTTTTTTCAGTCGCTGGATCAGGTCCGCCAGTTCAGGGTGATGAGTTCGGGCAAATTCGATTGCCAGTTTTTCCCGGATGGCGCTGACGGCATTGGCTGGTTTCTGCTCTTTTTCTGATTTGGCTTCCGGTGTAACGGCTTCTGCTGTTTTTGAAGCATCGCGAGAGATATTAACGGTTTCCCCTTTTGCTCCGTTTTGTGCAGAGACAGAGGCAGGCAGCAGCAGGCAGCCACAGCTGAGGAGTAACAGCAGCAGACGCGAGTACGTATCAGATTGACGAGGGCTGGATAACATGGCTTCAGTTCACACTTTCATCCGGGAGAGCGACGGCTGTGTAGAGCCAGTCTGGGATTTCGAGCGAATGGTTTTCTGCCAGTGTGGTCTGCTGGTCCAGCGAATCAATGGGTTCCGTCACGGTATTCTGGGAGAGGAACTGATTCTCTTCTGCAGATTCGGACCAGAGGTTCAGCAGGTGTTCCAGGTCTTCTTCAGAAGCATCGTTGAGGCCGGAGCTGGAAACCAGTTCGGTCTGGGGAACCTGAGTTTCCGGCAGCAGGGAGATCGCCAGAAACAGCATCGCAGCGATTGAGCAGCTGATGACGACCCATTTCAGCGAACGGTGGTGAGCAACAGGTTGAGGTTGAGGAGCGACAGTCGCGGGGACGGATTCAATCGCATGCAGACCAGCGACCAGCCGGGTTGCCTGCGCGAGCGCTTCACGTGCGGACTGCTTCTCTGCCAGCAGTGATTCAAACTGGAGCGAATCAGCGGCGGAAAGTTCGTTCGTGAGGTACTGAAACGCGATCCAGTTCAGATCGTTGTCAGCAGGCTGGTCAGATTCCGGTGTTGTTTGATTCATAATCATGGTCTTGGCAAGTAGCGGTGATAAATGGACCTGATTTATTCAGAGAGATTATCGAGCCGACTTGAAAGTGATTTAATGGCGAGCCGCATTCTTGTGAGCACAGTTCCCAGAGGGATGTCGAGGTCCTGTGCGATTTCGTTAAACGTTTTATTTTCATAAATCCGGGCCTGTACCACTGCCTGTTGATTCTCAGGCAGATGATTGAGGGCCAGTCGGATCTGCTCAATCGTTTCGTCGTCCAGCAACCGTTGATCGGGTGAATCGGTCGAGAAAAACGTTGTCGTCTGTCCCAGTTGATTCAATGATTTCTTCTGTATTTTTTTCCGACGAATCAGCCCCATCGCTTCGTTGTAGGCCACTCGAAACAACCAGCCCTTGCGGGTCTCTTCCTTCGAGGTGCCCCCTGATTCAAGGGCTTTGGAAAACGTCAGCTGCAATACTTCATCAACCAGATCGTGGTTGCGTAACACACCCAGTAAAAAAGCGCGCAATTCGCCAGCATGGTCTTCAAATAGTTGATGGACGAGCTCGGGGGCGAGTTTGCCATCGTTTCCGGTGGCCAATTTCTACTCCCGTTTGTTAACTAAACCACGGCTTTTAGTAATACAGATGCACGAGCGGTCGGGATTATTTTCAGAAAACAGAATGATTTTCAAAATATCCGACAGGGGTTGGAATTCGCGTAAGTCTCTATGTTGCAGGATAATACAGTCATTTCAGTATGACTGCAGGCGGGAAATCCTCAATCAGAATAAACAGATGCGTGGCAATATGCAAAATAATTACCAGCGATGCGCAGTGATTCACAAAGTCAAATTACATCAGGAATGTGTTCTTGTGAATAGTGGTGCGGGAGAATATAGAGCAGCTACTGTTACCAGGACTACTCTGCGTTGTGAAAATAGATGGCGGGGACAATCGTTTCCGCGATTTCCGGATGGCTGTAGTAGTTGGGAAACATGTGGCCAGCTCCGACGCATTGGGAGACGTCAATATCGTGAACCCGATTGACGTCATCTCCCAGAGCCCGTCTGTCCAGATAGGTGAATCCGGTGCGTGCCAGGGCGCGGCGGGAAATGGGAGCGAGAACCGGGTAAAACAGCAGGATCCGGTCCTTGTGGTTTCGTAAGTTGATCAGACAGTCGGTGCAGTTCAGACCACAACCATATCGTTCCCCCGGGTTCAACCAGTTGTGATTGATGGCAGCGGCGGCAAACACAATCCGAAAATGGCGGCACCGACAGCAGATGTGAATGCCACAATCCTGCAGCGAAACCCCTTGGATGCTGCCACCGCCAATCAGATGCATGGCAGAAGCAACTGCGCGTGCTCCATGACTGTGCCCGAGCATACTGATCTGATGATGTTCAGGAAGTTGGGCAATCAGCCTCGTCAGGTAATGCCCATTATATTCTGCCCGTTTTCCGAGGATATTGACATCAACGGGAATGATCCTGGTCGGCATGTCATCACTGGGCCAGGTAAAAAAGATCACGTTTAACGGCATCTGAGGTGCGGCACTGCGCAACCAGAGATAGGTGTTGTAAGAATCGTTCAGCACACTGTCCCAGTCCACGAAGCTGCCATGCACCATGATACAGATGGGGGCTTCCGGATGGATCGACTGGACCAGACTTTCCATCGTCTGTTCTGTCACGCGTCCTTCTGAACTGGAGTGATACACATCGAATTCGCAGCAGGGGCAACAGCATTTACTCTTCTGAATACAACGACGGCTGCTGACAACCCAATAGTTGATGTCGGGAACACAACTGACGCAGTCAGTCGTATTGAGACACGTTGCAGCAGGAGTATCAGAAGCGGGAACTGGAGGAACAGATTGCGCAAACCCTGGAGTGACAAACAGCAGCAGGCAGCAGAAAGCGAAGACTTTGAGCTGCATGAATTGAGATTGTAATAAATTCATTGGCCTGATTTATTGAATTCAATGGATGAGTGTGGGGGGCACCGTTTCTCACATGCAGCGCGCACTCCTTGTCCGGTCGTGCGATCAGCGCTTAAATCTCATATCGGTATTCTTCTGAACCGATAAGCGCGATTTAATACAATCTCCGGTTTTGTTGATTGGGGCCACAAAAATGTCCGGATTCTTGCAGAGGTCTCTGGAATACACTAAAGCTGGCGGTGAATAAGTATCCGGGAGGCGGAGGATGAGAACACATTGATTGTGAAACGGGGGGAGATATGCAGTTTCAGCGTATGTCTGCTTTCGGATTGCG
>JAGQQP010000036.1 GCA_020426085.1 Planctomycetaceae bacterium
TGCCTGCTGGCTGGTAATCGACGAAAAAGACATGCCTCTGACACCGCGACTGGTGGGGACTCCGGGCATTGGCAAAACGTCGCTCGCGATCGCAGGTGCGCGCACACGAGACCAGGAGCTTTACATCTTTCAATGCACGGCTGATACCCGACCGGAAGACCTGCTGGTGACTCCCGTGCTGGCTGAGAGCGGCAAGATTGCCTACCATGCCTCCCCCCTGGTGACCGCCATGATTCGTGGCGGCATTTGTGTGCTGGATGAAGGCAACCGGATGAACGAGAAGTCCTGGGCCAGTCTGGCTCCGCTCCTGGATCATCGTCGCTATATTGAATCGATTGTCGCCGGTGTGACGATTCCTGCACACCCGGAATTCCGCTGTGCCGTCACCATGAATGAAGACGAATCCACATTCGAGATTCCCGACTATATCTTAAGTCGCCTGCAGCCCAGCATTACTCTCGAACATCCCAATCGGGAAGATGAAAAAATGATCCTGCATTATCATCTCCCCTTTGCAGACGAACACATGCTGGATTTGACCGTTGACTTTCTGCAGCAGTCTCACAGCCTGAAACTCGATTTCTCGACGCGCGACGGCATTAACGTACTCAGGCTGGCATTGAAACGAGCTGCTCAGGATAAAGATCATCCTCTCAGTAAAGATGTCGTCTGGCTGGAAGCCCTTAAAGCCTGTCTGGGTGAAGATGCCCTCGATCTCGAATCGCTTTCTGAAAAACGCACGCAGAACCTGGGCGGAAACATGATGCCGATGGGGCTGGGCGATTTCTTCTTTGCCCCGGATAACCCGTTGCATCCGGATCGCGATGAAGATGATGACGACTTCGATGACCTGGACTACGATGACGACGATGATGACCAGGATCAGTATTAACCGGTCAATACCGGGCCATCTTCAAGTCTACTGCGGTTTTTTGGCGGCGATCGGCGGTTCTTCAAAACTCAGACGGATCTGAAACGGTTCAATCAGAATATCGTTGCGTTCGATATCGGGTACAACCCAGATCCGCAGACGATTACTGGTTGTTGTCTCCTTGAGGACCACATCTCCATTGCGCAGGTCAACCACTTGCAAATCCACCTGCGTGCCATCGGTAGTGGTAATTCCTCTGATCTTGCGAATGCCAAAGGTGATCACCGGTAAATCTAAAAACTGGGAAAAATCGATTCCCTGCGCTTCCAGAGGAAGTGACCACATTAATTCCCCCGTCTGTCGGTCTACGGAATAGACCATTCCATTAAACAGATAGGAAGTCAGACTCAGCGAGCGATATACAACCCTGTTCCTGTTGCCATCACCTCTGTCCCCGGGAACATAAGGCAGGCTCACAAAGACCAGGTATTGACGTGAATTTCGCAGGACCAGCAGGTTGATAATTTTCTCAGCCGGCTGCCCTTTGAATTCAAATTTCTGTTCGCCTGTCATTAAATCCAGAAACGTAATCGTTCCATCTGCCTGCATCAGGACAAGCTCATTATTCTGCCCCAGCGTATAAGTAGAATTTTCGCTTAACCGCTGATTCCAGATTGGCTCGTTGTTAGTCAGATCCTTCAATTGCAGCAGTCGGGTATTATCCGCTTCAACTGTTAAGGTAAGCAGATATCGCTCGAAAGCAAATATGGGTGACTCTCCCGGAACCAGCTTGAACGTGTTGATCCGAACTCCATTCTGACCGCTTAATACATCATAACGCAGATCAGACTGTTCCTGGCCTGCAATCACAATCACACGCTCGGCATCGCCGTAATGTCTGCTGCTGATACCAATGCCCTGCCGTTTCCATAAAACTTTCCCGGTCAGCAGGTCCGCGGCGATCAGATCGGAACCGATCTGATAACAGATAAACTCTTCATTGATTGTCCCGATCCGCCCTAATAATTCACGGTCCATGTTACGCGTAATATACTCGCGCAACACGGGTGCCACACCGGTACGTTCAATCGAGATATAATCTCGCACACTGGGAGGATCAGGCATCAGACGCTGTTTCCATAACAGCAGCGGATGACCTTCCGGATCACGGTTCAATGTATCCAGTACAAAAAAGTCAGAACCAAAATTGACAACGAGATACTGCTGAAAGACACGCGCTGAAAAATAAGGCTGCTGGGGAACTTCAATTTCCGCTTTCAAAAGAGAGAACGACCATTGCAGTTGCCCCCGTCCATCGTAGGCGAAGAGCCACTCTTTCGCAGGACCGACTTCGAATCGATAATTATTGAACAAGGCATTGGACAGGCCGGTTATCTCCACCGTCAGTGACGTGTTCTGCCCTTTCTCCTGCTCCCCGCGATAGACCTGAACTGACTCTCCCTGCCAGGGAGACGCTTCCTGTCCCCGCGAGGAAGCCAGCTGTGTTTCCCACTGCTCTGCCAGTTGTGAGGCGGTTTTACCGTCCATGCAAACCACGTCCGGCCAGCGCGTGCGCAGCGTTTCAATAAATTCTTCAGCCTGATCAATACGATTCGCGGCGAGATAAATTTCGGTCAGTTTTGCTGTCGCAAAGGCAGCCACAACAGACTGCTTCGAAGAGCGCAGATGCTCCAGCTGTCGCATCAGGCTGCTCTGCAGATAAGCCCGTTCGTCTGGCGGGGCAGAATCGATCTCCCGCTCCAGTCGAGCAACCAGCATTATCCGAGCCTGCTGTGTTTCAGGCAGATTCCCGCAACATTGCAGAAACCGTTCCAGGGTCACACGATCCGCACGGGCCAGTTTTTCTGAATAATATCGCGAAAAGAATGCGGCGATCTTTTTTCGATCTTCCTCAGAGGACCGCAGGACAAGCAGTTCCAACTGGGCCCGAATCCAGCGATCGGTTCGGGCAAAGCCTCCCCCTGTGACGGACTCCGATGCGAACAGGCCGTTCAGTTCAGACAGTCTGAGATAATTTTCCAGCGCTGCCTGCAGATTTCCACGCTGCTGATAATTCACTGCCAGAATCTGAAAGAATCGCCTGCGTTGTCCCTCGTCTACGAGCAGGCTCTCCATTTTGGAAATCAGCTTCTCATTATGTGAGAAATCATGATCCAGACTTTCCAGGAACATATCTGCATACAAACGCCGGGCACGCAGAGTCGGTTGAATCTGAATCGAACGATCAATGAAGTGCATTGCCTGTGATACATCTCCGGCAAACAGCTTCAATTCGCCCTTCAACAGCAGTGCAATCGCCTGGTCTGCCGGTTGTTGTGACTGACTCGCCAGTCGAATCTGTTCTTCAATCGCTGTGACCGACTGAAACCCGACCACTTCCGATTCATTCTGCGCAACCAGCATGCCGTCCGCTGCTGCCAGATTACCGATGAGAGTCTCTGTTTCCACGCGTGTCCTGGCCAGAATCAGTCCATCATCCAGACGAATACTTAATATTTCTCCCGACTCAACCGGCTGATAATAGGTATTTTTCACCACGATGCCCCGCCCACTGGGAGCCCCAATGGTTTGTGCTTTAGGCCAGGCAAGAGAGCCGTCACTCAACTTTAACGCTTCAATGCGGTCATTTCCCACAAGCAGAATATTCCCGTCATGGATCGCCGCGATAAACAGATTATCGCGTCTGGGACGCGACCAGAGCAGACGACCGTCGAACAGATTCAGGCATTGCAGAGTCTGTGATTTTCTTGATTCTATCAGGACGCGGTCGCCGACAATCACGGGGGTGAACTCAGCCCAGCCTTCCATATTTTCACTGGCATCGCGGGCAAATGCGGCAAACATGGAAATCTCTTTCCCGCCGGTATCGACCTGCCGCCAGAGCAGTTTGCGTTGAATGAGATCAATGCCGATCGTGCAACCGGCTCCTGTGGGACAGACCAGAACTCCATGTGCAGAAGAGGGACTCAGCCCGATCCGGCGGCGAACATGATCGAGGGGACGGCGATCGGTGGTGTAATCGCGGGCGATCGGATAGTCGCTCCGGTACAGTGATTGCGTCCAGAGGGTCTTCCCGGTTTCTGCATCCAGAACCAGGAGACGAAATTCACGCCCTTCCTCTGCCAGGCAATATAACTTCCCATCCAGAGGCAAAGGGGCACCCAGAAAATAATGTCCCGAGTAGTTAATGGGATTCTGCAGTCGCGGCCCTCCCAGTTCCCATACAAATTTGCCGGTATCCGCCTCAAATGCCAGCAGTCGATTAAACGAATTGGGAACCAGCACATTCTCACGGTCGAGCCTGCTGAAGTGATAAAAGCCGGCAATGAATCCCAGATTTTCCACACAGAACACAAGCTTCCCATCCGTACTTAAATGTCCCGCCGTATAATCCTGCCAGGCGCGCTGGGTCAGATATTTTTCCAGTGGCGTTTGAGGTGAGCCTGTAAATTCTTCATCCGTGTTCTGGGGATCTTTGAGCAATTCCTGATACAGCTCATCTGAAAGTGTTGTCTCCCAGCTCAGTTTACCGGTCTTCAACGAAACTGCTTTGAGGTTACGATGGGTTCTGAAAATCACCTGATCTCGAATAACCAGAGGACTGGCTGCTGGCAAAACCCCTGCCAGGTGCAATCGCCGATGCTCTCCCAGTTTTCGCAGCATATTCTCTACTGGTGGCGGGTCCTTGAGCAGTTGCAGAAAGGGATCCTGAATCGTTGAGAATTGCCAGAGAGGTTTCGCTGTGGGAACCGCAAATTCTGCAGACGCGGTACGGGCAGGACTGCCGCGGTACATGGTCCAGTATTCCTGTTCCCGGGCGGCACGCAGATCCAGCCTGCCTGTCAGACGTGACAGCCATTCCACCGGATTTTCATCTGCAGTAAACAATGAGACTTTCATTCCATTCGGAAACTGGTAAGTGCCCCCTTCTGTCAAACGCGAAAGCTGCATTAACGCCTGTCGACATTTTCCCAGGTTACCAAGCTGGTACCAGGCAACAGCAAGTTTAAAGGTCAGATGCGGCTCTTTTGAAAGCCCCTGTTCATGCTGGGTCAGGAGCATCTCCCAGATCTGGGTTGCTGCCAGGAAATCGCCGCGCTCGAAGTAGTACCCTCCCAAGGCATAGGCTGCTTCTGCACCTGCTTTGGTAAAGAAATAGCGACGCACAATTTCGCGGAGAAGATTGATATCATCCAGCGCTTCTGCCTGCTGCAGCATCTGATCGGCGGCAGGGCCATACTGCAGCGAATAATAGCGCCGACCTGCATCAGGAAGCGTGGCGATCAACTGTAGCGCTGCCTCTTTCAGACTCTCAAACCCGTTCGTCGCATCCGTTTTCAGATAATCTTCAGGAGCATCCAGGATCGACTGCAGTTCCGGAACGACGACCGGATATTTCTGCTCATTGAGCAGTTGTCTGGCATCATCGAAACTTTTGGAATAAAGTCGACTGGTCGGAAAGAGCCCATGGGGATCTCCTTCTAAAATCCCGTCTCCCAGCCCGTCATTTCGCAAAGGCTGCGCAGGACAGGACGCATTGAACAGGCATGATTGCACCAGGACCACCGTCAACACTGCAATGTAGAGATGGCATTTTCTGGAAAGTCGGAATGGTAAATATTGAGAAACCATAGGCAAATGACGAGATTCAACTTTCCATAAATCTGTTTTAAATAAACACAGGTCCCGGGCGTGCATCGAAACCAGCGGTCCCGCTTGAGTCAACTTCAGAGCGTTACTGAATGATCAATCTTGTATCGGCAATCACTTCACTGAGCTCTTCCGGTTTTAACTGTCCTGCCTGCCAGGCCCGGTTCGCTTTGACAACACCTTCCCACATCATCACATTCAGACTGGCGTCCGGCTTAATATTGTATCCCGCCGGCCCCGCTGTACCTTCATAAACAGTTAACGGGACATGCTTGATCTGGTTTTCACTGGCGACCTTCTCCAGTTCCTGTTTTACTTCAGCGGGCGTATCAGTCAGCATCACCACAAACGCTGCCAGTTTTTCATCCTGATGAGCGGCGACTTCCGAATCGATTTTCTGAATTAACTTTGTCGTCGGCTCATCCAGTTCTCTGACAAAGATCCCCACGACAGGCCGCTCGCCATACAGGCAGCGATAACACAATGTTTTTCCCTTATTAGGACCGGTCACATCGGCCACTTCGAATGGCATTGGGATCTCACCAATCTCCATTCCCGACTGATACGCCACCCGTTCTGTCTGACTCTGATTCGAAACACTCTCAGATTTTTCTACAACAGAATGATCTGCCGCAGCAGTATCTGACCCGCTACCAGCATCGCTGACCGATGACGGAGGCGATCCCCCGGATGATCCACAGCCTGTCACAAACATTCCTGCCCCGAGGGAAACAATAATCATGACAGCCCATAGATTTCTGGTGAAACGGACGGCATGCACGACTTAATTCCTCTCTCGAAAACGATAATAAACACCTCACCCGCAGCACCAATTGTACGTCGTCGACGCATTATCTGTCGAGTACGAAAACTGATTTTTGCGGGTGAGTCTGTCGTCAGACTTCGAAATCTCCACCTAAGATTTCAGGCAAATTCGAGATTACGATTTTAACTGATTGACTACATCCAAAATCGCTTTACTGTCATCAGCTGCTTTGACTTTGGTGTTTTTCATCACGACTTTGCCGTTTTTGTCAATCACAAAAGTCCAGCGTGCTGCGGTCACACCCCGGGTTAAGGTTTCTTCCTTACCGTCGATGGTACGCTTGATGGAACCACCGGCTTTCAGAGGGACACCAAACTTTTTGTCAACGCCGCCATCTTCATCAGCCAGCAGAGTGAAATTCAAATCGTGTTCTTTTTTGAAGAGTTGATGATTGCGTACAGAATCACCACTGACGCCGATCACTTCTACATTTTCTCCCTGCAGCTTTTTCATGTCATCACGAAATCCACAGGCCTGCTTGGTGCAGCCGCCGGTTAAATCAGCAGGATAGAAATAGACGACCAGAATTTTTTTGCCAACATAGTCTGTTGATTTCCAGCCTTTGCCCTGGTCATCCTTGGCGGTAAAAGCGGGTGCACTGTCGCCTACTTCCAGTTTTCCAGGAGGCGCATTGACCTGACCAGATGCATTCGCAGTCAGACCGCACAGGCAGGCAATACTCAACATCGAACCGAGGAATTCACGATACGAAAACTTCATGTCATTCACCTTGTCTAAAAAGAATAAAATCGTGTTTTGTAAACAGCACTCTTGACTATTGATTGCGAATTAACGCAGATAATTTTTCTTTTGATTCATTGACCGGGACACGTCCCTCAATACCAAAGGCCGTCAACCGACGCGGTTGTGCGACCAGCAACTGATTTCCGGCAATCACTAAATTGCCGCCTGACTCGCCATACCGTTTCCGCAGAGATATTTTTTGTTTCAGGAAACCCTGCTCAGTATCAACGACGAGAATATCCTCCCGTAAAGGCCAGTAAACAGATTTGCCGGCCAGGACCCCTCTGCCGTAACCATAGCCTTCCGGATCGTGGTAACCGGTTTTCCAGGTGATCCTGCCTGTTTCTCGATCCAGTCCAAACAGCCTGTTGCCACTGACAATCAGAGTGGACTGGGTCACCCCCAGAAGATTTCGTATCTGTTCCGGCCAGGGACGCTGCCAGAGCAGCAAGCCGGACTCCGCATCAAAGGCCATCAGCTGGGAGGAATCCTGGGGAGCAGCAAACAGAATGCCCCGGTCATACAGACAGGGAACCAGTCCCATTTTCATATGATTACTCAACTCATCCCGATCTGTTTTATCCTGGGAAGCATAGGTCACCAGCCAGTTCAACTTTCCATCCGCGGTATCCAGCGAAGCGATGGCCCCCATATCAGTTGAGAGATACAGGTGATCTTCTCCCAGAGTCAGCAGCAGGTGACTGATATAATTGACCCCTTCCTCGATGCTTCTTAATGCCAGACAGACTTTCTGATTCCAGATCATCTCGCCGGTATCTGCAGAAAAGCAGGCCACATTCGTCTGCACTTCGGGAAACCCGCGGTGTAATACCACGAATAGCCTGTTGCCAGAAACGACAGGTGCCCCTTCAAAAGACCAGACAAAATTCTGCTCTCGCAGCTGGGCGGATGAGATTTTCCATAACAGTTTGCCCTGCCCCTGATCGAGATCGAGACAGACCAGATCAGAAAACAGGCCCAGCCGTTCGTCTTTGGCAACGGACGTGACCGGCGATCCCATCCGGGCATAAAGGCGACCACCTGCAATCGTGGAGGTATAGCGGGGAACCCCAACCACGGGGCGAAACGGGAGTCTGCTCACGAGATGACTGGCTGAAGGATAGAGGATCGGACTGGACTTCTGGTCCTGGGACCAGGCAGGTAGCCCCGTTTTCCAGTTTAAGCCATAGATTCGTTCAGAGTCATTGAAGAAAACGTGCTCTCCATGAACGACCGGAAACAGTCCCGGGGGAACGCGTAAGCCAAATGCAGGTTTCGCTGTATATTCCTGGCTCCAGACCATCGGAACAGGAAAGCTCCAGGCAATCGTACCTACATCTAGCTGTTGTGCTGCTCTGAAATTCCGTGTCTGATGTCCGGCAAATGTTTTGAACTCTCCCTGATTTTCCGGAAACGAAACCCGGCTGTGATCGGCCAGAATCTCAGCCAGCAGGTCCGACAGATTCCCTTCTTTTCCCGCCAGTTTACCGGTTGCCTCCGGAAACTTTTTGTGGAACTGGCTGAATTCAAAATCAGCCTGACGAAAATTTCCTTCGAAAAAACTGACGAGAATCAGCCGCGCCAGAATTTCAGGAACCGGTAAATCTGTATCGGGATAATGAAATAAACCGGCATCATAAACGGGCGAATCAGAAGCAGTACGTGGAATCAGCTTACGCCAGAGGGACCGTGCTTCTGCCAGTTGCCCCTGCTCCCACGCGCGTTCTCCCAGCAGGTTCAGCGCATCGTCTCCGTAACTGCTCATCAAAGCCTGTTCGGTAATATTGATCAGAGGCTGATGACTTGAATCGGAGATCGCCTCTTCATACCAGCGTTTGGCGCGGGGATCTACTTTCTCCCGATAAATGGTAATCGCTTCAGGAGGAAACCCTGCCAGCAGATTCTGGCAATATTCGGAAACACGCAAATAACGGCCGGGAGCTTCAGGATAGAGCGTGTCGCCATACTCATCCGAAATCTGAATAAGAATCTTGACCGCATCTTCCCATTGCTGTTCGGCGAGATAATCTCGCACGGAACCCATCTTCTTGAGAACCGTGTTATTCACATCCAGCGAGACCGACTCTCGAAAGCGGGATGCGTTGACCTGCAATTCCGGTTGCGCCAGAGCGATCTCAGCAGAGAAACTGAATGCTCCCCATACTAATAGAGGAAGGCAACCGCGAGGTATTTGCATGGTCCTGAATTCCTCACCATTTTCAATAACGGTCTGCAGGCACTAAAAAGGACACGCCCGAGCAGGCGTGTCCGTATTTAAAACCTCTGAAATTCAGAGAGTTCTTATTTCTCTTTAAACTGAGATGGTTTGAATTTGACTTCACCCATATCAACCGTTTCACCCGGCTTGATGTTCACAGTAAATTTGCGATCCAGGTAACCTGCTTTTTCCTGCCAGAGGTAGAAGGTGTTCTTTCCTGCAGGCAGATTCTCAATCGTGAATCTTCCGTCTTTGTCAGAAACGACGGCATAAGGATGATCAACAACAAACCAGTAAGCCGTCATCCAGGGGTGGATGTCACATTTCACCTGCATTGGCAGAATTTCCGGAATGACGTTTGCGACTTCTTTGCCTTCACGATCATTGGGAGCCAGGATGAAATTCACAGCCTGATTTTTGAGCGGGAAGGTATGTGTGTTGTGAGCGACGGGATCACCAGACTTGACGATCACTTTCTGATCGGTTCGCACAACCAGCGCGTGTGGTTCGAAAGTACAACCCTGCTGATCGAAGACGATGGTTTTTTCTTTTGATTCTTTCAAATCAGGATGAACGTCTTTCGCCCGTCTCATATACATGAAAACATTGGCAAGCCCATTGTTTTCCGGATTGACGACCAGATCGTTATTGAAATGCTCCATGGCTGCACAGACGGTCGGATCTTTGACAGCAGGATCACCTTTCTGACGCTGTACGACTGGCTTGGGAACTTCGCCATCATAAACAAACCGGCCTGTTACCGATCCCCATTCTGCTGCAGAAGCAGATACGGGTGAGAGGAAACAGATACCAGAAATCAGGAGAGCCGCGCTAAATATCTGGCTGAGATTTAACTTTCGCATAATTAAAATACCTCGTCTATTTGAATATGATTGATCAGACCATCGTGGGGAAGGAGCACGGAAACCCTGGCTGAGACTGTTACTTCAAACCGGGAGAGCCGCACCATGGGAAGGTAATAAGTCAAGCGAGATCCGTATTCTCTACAAAACACCCGCTTTGTGTGAATGTTATCTATACTCAGGATGACACAACAAACCACCAAAATCAAGTATCTATGAAACAGGATTACAGCAATTTTTCAGATCAAAAGGGGCTGAAATACCGCATTTCTCAGGAATTACTGCAGGAAAACCGGCTCTGAAAACCGTTCCTGGCACAGCCTGCACGCCTGCGCAAGACATTTAATCTACAAGACCCTGCAGCATTCTTTCCAGTAATTCCCTTCCTTCCCGAAACTGAACACCGATTTCGAGCCCCCAGACCGGAATCCCACAAAACATCGGTTCACTTAGTTTGACCAGGTCTTTACACGTCGTCAGAATCAGATCGACGTCGGCCGCTTTTGCCCGGCTCCCGATTTCCTGCACATCCTCACCGGAGTAATGGTGATGATCCGCGAATACCTGCAGCCCGGCGACATCAAATCCCGCCTGCTCGAGTGTGAGCCGAAAACCAGCCGGATTTCCAATCGCACAAAATGCCCAGACCCGCTTTCCTTGAACAGATTCCAGAGGCACCGTCTCGTCGGCCACATTGATTAAAGCACAGGGCTGAAACACAGCCGTCGCCATTCGATCGGCGGGGACCAGCTTGAGTAACTCCTGTTTCAGCTGATCGAGTTCTGTCACAGAACATTGATCAACGCGTGTCATAATAACGAAGTCAGCGCGCCGGAGTGATGCTGCTGGTTCGCGCATCAATCCCCGAGGCAGAAGATAGCCATGCCCCCAGGGACAGACAGCATCGATTAAAACCAGATCAACGGTGCGAGCCAGTTTTCGATGCTGGAACCCGTCATCCAGAATCAGTACCTGCGCTCCTTCCACAATCGCTTTGACTGCGGAACTGCAACGGTCCGGATTCTGAAAGTGAGGCACGCCGGGACACAGCCGATCCAGCAACAGCTTTTCATCATTCACTTCACCGGGTAAGGCCCGATAACCACGACTCAGCAGCGCCACCTGCTTGTGCTGGTTCTGAAACCATTGTGTGAGCCAGGCGACGAATGGAGTCTTCCCGGTACCGCCTGTCGTAAGATTTCCCAGACTGACCACGGGCACATCAACGGTTCTGACACTGCGAAGCCGCCAGTCAAACATCCGATTACGAAAACCGACGCCAACGCGATACAGCAGACTCAGAAAACGCAGGCAGGGTTGATAAAGCAGACGGGCACGCCAGTCCTGTCTCTGACCCGAGATGATTCTCAGATATTCCAATTCGTTCACGAATCAGCCTGTCTGCTAACACAACTGAATGAAATGAGTCGGCGTTGACCATACAAAGAACACGCCCTGTTCAGAACATGATAGCTGAGTCGTTTCCGTCTGGCTAATCAGCAGCCTGACTTAGTGACACAATCTGCTATCTTGCTCTCAACAGGGCGTGATTGAGTTCGATCAATCCTGCCGCTTCCAGAGTTGGCAGTTGATTATCTCAGGTAGAAACTCTTTCCTCACCGAGGACCAGTCTGGCCTGAAACATACTTCTTGTAGCTGATTTCTACGATTCGTCCCATAATCAGCCTGACGCGCTGCGTTTGCGGCACATCGCCGGTTTCCGGGAAAATCGCATAGACCTGATAGACATGCGGGATGCCGGGAATCAGAGGACGCTTGGTAACAAACTCCCAGATATCTTCATTCGCAGGATCACGGTAACCGATCATCTCATCCCGTTGACGATTCAAAGCCACAACCCGAATATCGGTGGCACCGGGTGCATAGACATCCAGACCGGCATCGCGTGGATGTCCTTCCGGGCCGTCGGCAGGCATCATCCTGGTGGGTCGCATATAAGCAGTCCCCATTGTTCCCGGGTAGTGCAGGATTCGATGTTGCATCGGTGCCGGCTGCATGGGCATCGGCTGCAAGCCTACCTGTGGCGGCATCTCACCGGCTGGCATCCCATCAAAATCAGCAAGACCACTTCCAGACTGGCACGACTGGCAACCGCCGCGCGAACTGTTTCCCATACCATAGACTGCTCCCTGATAGTAGTGATCGACAATGGATCCACAGCCACAGGAACCACCCCCGCAACCGGAATTACATTTATGTTTATGGCCCAGCTTCCAGGGACTGCAGCACTTTCCGGAATGAAACAGTGACAGCCCGCCTCCTTTACAGTGACCATGTCCGCATTTATGTCCAGCTTCCAGCTGGCCTGGTATCGCCAGGCAGATCAGACCCAGAACCATGATTCCGGTCAGACCTGCTCTGGCAGTGAATTTGTTTATCATATTAACCCGTTGCTCCCTGTAATAATGAGATCGAACTCATGTTCTCTATATCACTGTATATCCAGCGAGTTTCTCATCAACAATAACTCAAAATCTAGATCGCACTCTGTTTTTTGTGTGAAACGAACCAGCTGATCTGCACATTGAAAACCCAGCCAGTCTGATAATGAAAGCATTCCTCGCTTCCTTATCATGGAACCGGGCACACATTGTTGTCCGGTTGTCAGTTTGGTGTATTTGTCAGAATGTTTTCCTGGGAAAGACACTCTTAGCCAAAGCGTATCACGCGCCTTTTAAGCGGTCGGAGAGAAAACAGAGAATCTCGGAAAATCCGAAATGGAGCTGAACGGCTCGACGAGTCCTGTCGAACCGGAAAGAAATCCTGTTCAGCCTGCCTGGACAAGCATGATAAAGTCGTTCGATTATGGGTGGTAAAACAATCCATTTGAATGAATTTTCACCTGTTGTAATGAATAATCCAGGTACAGACAGTATTCCCACAAACCCAGTTATAGAAACTGTTTGCGACATCCTGAACAGCACAGTCAGACCGAAGTTACCAGGTTGGATTACACCGTTTCCTCCGCTGGGGGATAGCGATCGTCTCCAGAATGAGACAACATTGACTTTTCAACTAATCAGAACTAAATTGCCACCACCAAAGTGTCGATGCCGACTGATGTATTTGTCACATAAGCCAATATAACTGAAGTCTCTGAATATCAAATTTGATCTCGGACACATGAACTCAGTATAATGCTGGCGATTTGATCCAGGCTCGATAAGCGATTGCATTTTCTGCGCTTCTGAATTTGTAAAAGTTTGTGACAGCCCGATTTTACAAGTAGTGTGAAACGTCTCTGTGAATGGATTCTGCACTAGACGATGTAAAGTGGCGTGCTGAAAGTCGGTAAGCGTTCCTGCCAAATTAACCAATCTCAGTGCCTCGACTTAATTAATACATCGAAGTTAATACTTTTTTTGCAGAAGTGAGATTCAATAATGTTAAGTAAGAGCAGTTTCCGATTTGGTTTTTTGAGTGCCTGTCTGTTTATGTTGAGCACTTCAAGTTCATTCGGTCAGGAATGGGCTGAGAAAATGTTCGAAAAAGACAAGATCGACTTCGGGGTGATTGCCCGGGGGTCAGACGCTCAATACCGTCTGAAAATTAAAAATATCTACCCTGACCCAGTACACATTTCCAATGTACGCACCACCTGTGGCTGTTCCGCTGCTGAACCTTCCAAGAGCATTCTGGAAAGCGGCGAAGAAGGTTACATTCAGGTCAAAATGGATACCGCACGTTTTCAACGACGTAAAGATTCCAACGTCATCGTCACTATCGATGCTCCGCAGTATGCAGAAATTCGGATTCCGATCACCGCATACATCAGAACCGACGTTGTCTTCACACCGGGTGCCGCTAACTTTGGTTCTGTCGAAGTCGGTAAGGGTGCAGAAACAACGGTAGCACTCGCTTACGCCGGGCGTGATGACTGGGCCATTACCGGGATTCAATCCAAAGATCCCTCCCTGACCGTCAAAGCAGTGGAAACAGCTCGCGGCGGTGGACGGGTCAACTACAATCTGGTTCTCACCCTGTCTCCCAATACACCACTGGGACCCATTCGCGAACAGATCATGCTTAAAACCAATGATGTCAATTTCACCACTGTGCCTCTGCTGGTTGAAGCAAAAGTGGAATCTGATATCACGATCACTCCCGAAGTCGTTTCACTGGGCATGATGGTTCCTGGTCAGGAAAAAACTGTGAACGTCGTTCTGCGTGGTAAAAAGCCATTTGAGATCAATAAAATTGAATGCGAATCCAACGACGAAGCATTCAAAATCCGGATGCCTAAAACCACTCAACCCATTCACGTTTTACCACTGACGATTGTTCCGCCGAACAAACCTGGTGACTATTCAGAAGAATTCACCGTGACCATCGCCGGCCGGGGTGAACCAATCACCTTCAAGGCATTCGGTAAGATTTCTGAAACGAAAACCAACTAAGATTAAAAACTGATATTTCATTGCGAGAAAAGGGCGTTCTTCGGAACGTCCTTTTTTTATTAGGCACTCTCATCCGCGGAGGCCTGCAATCGATCCAGAACAATCTCCAGCATCAGAGGATGCAGGCCCAGATGCGCACAGAGATGAAACCTGGTTTCGGGATACGCCTCTGCGAATTCACTCCGAAATTCTTCCAGATCGTTCTGAACATGCACCCCGGCTGATAGAAAGTAAGGCAGCATGAATACGTCATCCGCACCGGCCTGAACACAGCGGGCTGCACCTGCGGGAATAGTCGGTTCTGCCAGTTCCAGGTAAGCATATTCTACTACCGGAAATTCTGAGCGTGCGCGTAACATTTCCGCCAGTTTCACAAGATCCTGGTTTGCTTCGTCACGACGACTGCCGTGCGCAATCAACAGAACTGCCTTCGTTCTTGCATCAGACATGGATTCAACCATAATAGAAGGAAATAAGCTTACGGAAATGTTCCTGAGATTATAGACTTCTACCTCACTTCAGACACTGTACAAGTAACTCTTGTTTTTCACAAACAGAACTTCTCGAATCAGCGGCCACTGGTTCATTCCAATATCGAGCAACGACCTTGAACACTCACGAACATGAATCCGCCCCGGACAGATTAGGCGAGTATCTGATCGGAAAAAAAATCGGCGCCGGCGGAATGGGTTCGGTCTACCTGGCGACAAACATCCACACCGATCAACAGGTAGCCATCAAAATTCTCCCCGGCGCCCTGGCCCGGGAACCCGGCTTTGTCGAACGCTTTCACCGCGAAATCGAAGCGCTGAAAAAAATGCACAATCCGTACGTCATTGAGTTCTATGACAGCGGCGTGGAAAACGAGATCTACTACTACGTGATGGAATACGTTGAAGGCGAAACCTTAACCAAACGTCTCCGGCGCGAAAAACGCATCGACTGGAA
>JAGQQP010000370.1 GCA_020426085.1 Planctomycetaceae bacterium
GTCTGACACAAAGGTATAAAAAGTCTGCACACCACGACCACTTTGTAAAACCCCTGGTTGCTGTTTCTCAAAGGTGAGCTTTTCAGCTGAAACAAGTTCGTCAGAGTAGGTGATGGGTTTGAAATCGAGTTCTGTGAGTGGGTATGCTGCGATCCCTTCCTCAAGAAATTGTTGTAATTCAATTTCTGAAAATGGTGTACTCTCCTTCCAGGGATTTTGCGGTTCCGGGACATGCCATTGGGCATTTTCAGGAATACTCACCTGCTTATCCCGATTGACGGCATCACGATAAACGGCCTTAATGTGTACGAGCATTGTTTTCCGCATGCGGTAAGCGTGACGAATCAATTGTTCAAAATTCAGCTGCCGTTGTGCGCCGGCTGCCTGGCGATATCGTTCATACAGATCTACGTAACGACAATAAAGGATCAGATCATTCAGCCGCGCATGAACTTCATGCGATGTGGCCAGTTTTTTTGCTTCAGCGAGGGCACCAAACATGCGACCATATTGGTCACTGACCACCAGATGTGAATGCGAGCCGTCCAGTTGATCGTAGAATTGAGTCATTTGCGCTTTGGCTTTTCCAAAGCAACTTGTTAAAAAATCGTCTGTTAACTGTTCTGTCTGTTGGGCTTCGTCAAGATTCCATAACATGCGTGCTGCCAGATAATAACCCAGACCATTGGGCCCCCAGTTATCACTTGACTCGGCTGACATGAATTGGGCACCTTGCTGATGAAACTGAGGAATCGTCGATTTCAGATAATCAATTTTGCTTCCACGGGCCAGACCGGGCATATCATGATCCCAGGTATAGACACTGTAGTATTCACGGATACCGATCCTGGCTCCCTGTTTTGACCAGCCATCGATAACTTCGTCAATTGTATTGCCTCCACGCAGGAATCCGGTGGCCACGCTGATAATGACATTCGGATGGACTTTGATGGCAGGAGGCGGAGAATGATACGCGTACGCATACATGCCCACATATCTTTGCCACGTATCACCGTCTGCCTTTGGCTGATTGATGGCTGCTGCAACCTGATTGGCCAGGTTTAAAGCGCGATCACTGATACTGCCCATCTTTTGGCATGCCTCACATTCACACCAGCCCCCGCCATCACTGGGGTCGAGCGAAATACTGTCTGCCTCCAGATTTTCTTCAAAGTAGCGCAATGACGAGTCTACGATCAGTTTTTGCAATCCCGCATTGCTGATACAAAACTTTGCCTGGGAACGAACATCGCGGCGGCCATCAACTAATGCGTAATATTCAGGGTGTGCGTCAAATTCCGCCTGATTGTTTCTGATGAATTGCCCATAGGAATGGCCGGTTTTCAGCGTCATTCCAGAAGTAGCACGGTTCCGCTGACACCAGCGCCTGTACGGTTCGGCTGCATAATCCCAGGGACCAAAACCATACCAGATGACTCGATTCTGATAATCGGGGGCATCCATGACATTGAGATTAATATGTAACATTTTCTGTCGTGGAATCACTTCCCAGTGTGAGCCAGGAAAATACTGGCGATATCCAAGTCGATATAGGAAGTCCCATACCGCATGTTCAACGGCCAGATCGGTGACGCCAAGCAGATAAATCCCCTTTTCATGGGAGCGAATACAATACTTTTCACGATCCTTTATCCTGAAATTGTTCCCATCCAGGTCAGGGGCGGCGTTCAGCCGTGGAAAATCGTTGAGTAAACCCACTGCCAGGCCAGCTGATCCGTCGCCGGATTTCACTGAAAAAGGGGCTCCCGTGATTTTTGAAAGATAGTGAGCCAGATCATCGGCTGTTTTTTGTGTTCGTTCAGATGCCGTTTCTGCGACTACGATCTGTATATGGGCATTACCGTTCTCGGCGATCAAACAAGCAGCCTGCTTCCATTCCGCACGGAGCATCGAACAATAAAAAAAGACGACGATAAGAGACAAAATTCGTAGTGCCGGTACACGTTCCCATCTGGTCGGTTCAATCATGATCGAATAGTTAACTCAATAAAAAGGAAAGGTTGTTGAGTCGAATCAAACTTTAAACATTCATACGAGGGAAGGTTGCGATAAAGTTTATTCCAGCGAATATGGGAGAGCAGGGGATCTCCTTTATATCCTGACTGGTAAACTAAGTTTCTATTTCTATTGCAAGAGTGACTGTGCTGGAATGCAAAAATGAATTCGAGATACCGACTGACTATAAGTCATGAAAACAGAATTTCGCTAGCAGTAGTGAGTTTTATTTTATGATGTCCGTGCTGACCTAATCCTAATATATCGCAAGCGAAGGGCATTGGAAAATCAGTATTTAAGAGAATACCCGATTCAAGCAGAGTTTCATTGCCTGATTGAGTTCAATGCTAAGGTCAAGGATGGCATTTAGCAGTAGGCATAAATAGAATGGAAAATCCAGACTGAAACTGTTAATTCGACCTCACTATGTAGTGGGCTAGACATCAATTCGTGTCGATTCAGTTACTTAAAAGGTTATGTACTTATGAGACTAATGTTGCTCACTTTTATTACTGCGACAGTGATGAGTGTATCTGTATGGAGTGATAGCCCAGAGCAACCTTTAAAGGTGCTGCGTTACGGTCCCGTGAATGATCAGATTGTAGATGGGCTCACGCCTGGTGGACTTGTTCAAACGAAATCCGGCGACCTGATTACTACGTTTGTTGATCGTGGCGATGCTGCAGCCGGATCAAAAAGCTATCTTGTGCGATCCCAGGATCAGGGAAAAACATGGGGCAGACCGTTTCGGATTATTGAACCGGCATCTCCCAGAGAAGGGCTACATACCCCCATCGTCCAGTTTCCTGATGGAACGCTGATGCTGATGATTAATCGGATCTCGCATGTGGATTCCAGACGCGAAAGTGTATTTAATATCCGCGAATCCAGAATCGAGCTACAGATCAGCCAGGACAATGGTACGTCATTTCAATCGATTGGTTTTTTTACGACTCCCCCCCAGAGCTTAACTGCAGCGATGGGGGCTCTCTATCAGCTCCAGAATGGCGATCTGATTATACCCGCGTATTGTACTCCGGGTTCTCCACGTAAACATCCTGGTTATCAGTACGGGGCCGGTTTTTTTCGGAGTGTGGATGGGGGAAAACATTGGGGGCCGCTGGAAGTGGTGTTTGCAGACCCCCCGACGAAAGATGAAGTGAAGCAGGGATTCAATGAGGGGGCTTTTGTTGTGAGAGAAGATGGTACGCTGATCGCCTATGCCCGCGTGGATGTCCATCAAGGCGATGAATATAAAATGAATTATTTATGGATGTGTCAGTCCCGGGATCAGGGTATCACCTGGACAAAACCGGTAGAGACGCAAATTGCCGGGATTTATCCCTCTATTAAGAAGTTGCCTTCCGGCCAATTTGTCATGCTGTGCGGGCTGAGAGATTCCAGGGTGTGTCGTCGCACAACTTCTCTGTTTACGAGCAAAGACGGCATCAACTGGAAGTATCGCGGACATCCTTATTATTCACGCACCAATGGAATCCCCCATAACCCGGCTACTGGAGGAGGACAGGCCATGATCTCGATGGGGGATGATACCGTCTATGTCGTCTTTTATGCCTGTGATCCAAAGTTACCCGGTTATCACAAAACATACGTGGATGGCGGCCTGCTGAAACTTTAATTTTAATCGTTAGCAGGAGTTTGAAGTTATGATAGTATTTCGTGTCCACCACAAATAAAATTATGATTCAAATGGATGCCTTTACTTCTTCAGATATTTTCTAATAACGCTCATAAATGGAGTCGCCATGAATGATTCTCAATTTACCCGACGACAAATGCTGCATTCTTCTTTCGTTGCCGCGGGTGCTACCGCATTGTCTGCAACATTTAACAATGCCTCTGCTGGCCAACCAAAGGTGAAATTGCAACAGGGCGATGTGATTCTATTCCAGGGGGATTCTATTACCGATGCGCGACGTGATCGAAAATCAGAAGGCCAGGCGAACAACTCACGCGGCCTGGGGTATGGCTATCCACTGTTCATTGCTGGCAATCTACTGGAAGAGCATCCCAATCTGGAATTGAATATTTATAACCGGGGAATCAGTGGTAACAAAGTTCCTGATTTGCAAAAGCGATGGCAGAAAGACTGTCTGGATCTGAAACCAGCCGTACTCAGTATTTTGATCGGCGTCAATGATATGTGGCACAAAATGAATGGCCGGTATAACGGAACGATAAAAGATTATCAGACAGGATTTACGGCACTTCTACAAGAAACGAAATCGGCGTTGCCTGACACCAGGATTGTAATTTGCGAACCGTTTGCATTACGCTGTGGTGCGATTAAAGAGACCTGGTTTCCAGAATTCGATCAACGGCGTGCGGTGGCAAAAGAAGTCGCGCAAGCCGCAGGTGCTATGTGGGTTCCCTTCCAAACAATGTTCGATGAAGTAATCGCCGCAGGGACGAAACCAGAATACTGGGCTGCAGACGGTGTCCATCCCACTCTCGCAGGACATACATTAATGGCACAAACCTGGCGCAAGATCGTGATCTAGCCCTTTCACAGTCTCTAATCAAAATGGGGTGATATTCCGATATGGAAATTTATCCAGGCAGAATGAGAAATGCCTGAAAAACGATTTATTATAGGATAGATCATTGGGATTCCTTGTGAGACGAAAACCGGACCGATCGACATAACCGCCAGACCTTCCTTCTGAAACGAAGGCTGGCAGACGTTCATACTTTTCAGAAAGGCTGGAGATCAGCGTAAGACACTGATTGGTAGAACACCAGCGTGTAACAACACTGAGAGTTTATCTCGATCGAGATAATGCTACGCGTTGACTCTCCCTGTAAGCGCTGCATCTAACCATTCAACCAAAAATCTTGCTTGACG
>JAGQQP010000371.1 GCA_020426085.1 Planctomycetaceae bacterium
GGATGATCTGACAGCGGCGATAAAAATAGCAGATCGTGGTGGCAGTTACAGTTCAGAGCGTCTGGCTTCGATTTATGTGCATCGGGGACTGTTACGCTGGAACGCTGAAAAGATCGATCTGGCGATTGCCGATTACTCGCGGGCCATCGAGCTGGATCCGGAAGACTGGGAAGCCTACTTCCATCGCTGGCAGGCATATAACCATCACGATGAGCCTGAGAAAGCCGAGCTGGACCGGGAACACGGGATGAAGCTCAAGCCCAGCGTCTTCAAGAAAGAGTACGTGTTACGTTACGATGGGATCGTGCTAAATTAAGCGATCACGAAAGTCGCGAACATGGTGACGGTGCCTCTGCCGCGTGAGGACTCGGTCTGATGCGGTGATCGTGAGGGTTCCGTTTTAGTCTCAGTTGACTTGCCTGTAGATCTTCCAGCGACCGTTTTGGATGACGTATTCGGTGATGCCTTGATTGGTGACTTCAAGAAGCCGTTTGCCGCTTCTCCTGTCATAATACTGTTTATAGTCATCATCGTAGAGGATGAGCGCTTTCAGCGGGCCTTTGGGGATCAGTGGCGAATCAACGGGCTTGCCTGTTTTAATGTCCTCTTCAGGCAACTCGACATTCAGAGGCGGGACTTTCTTCCCCTGTTCCTGCGAATGATTGAGCGCAGGAGTCGTTTTGACGAAGGCACAATACGAACCGGCGTTGATGAATTTTTTCATTTCCTCGCGCCAGTTTTCATTGTACTTGATGGCAATTTTCCAGCTTTGCCAGTCGTGGTCTGCGTTGTAAAAGAAAATGCTCAGGCTGTTGATCTCATTGAAGTTCTCCAGGTTGGGGAGCCCCTGTTTTGTTCCGGGGTTCTTGACGACTTTTTTGGGTACGAGTCTGATCGGCTGCCTTTGACGAATATACGAATAGGCTTTGCGGATATTCTGCGCGAGTTCTGAATTCTGCTTGTCCAGTTTGAGTTGCGAATAGCCGGCGTAACCACAGAAGGCCAGTTCGCAGATATAGTTATAGTTAAATACAGAATCGGCGCCCTGTTCGTGTTCTTTCAGATCTTTCAGCCTGAGTTTTGAGGGAAAGAAAGCATCGCCTGGAAGGAAATAGTCGTTCGTGGCATCTGCCGGTGAAGCCTGTGTCAGCAGGCTGAAAGAGACGACCAGACAGATGAGGGGCAAACGATGCATGAGCGAGTCTTTCCGAAAAAGGAGCGCAGTGAGAGACCTGAGTTAATTCTGAATGGTTTCTGTCAGCGATGCAAATGTTTTCTGGTTGGATGTGTACTTCCGGTCGATTTCTGTCTCTCGTACGAGCCATGAGTGCCGATTTTTCATGTATTGTCCCCGGTGTGCCTGGGGTATGATTCCCCTCTACTCCGGTAATAATCTTTGAGTATCACATTACGTGTGGCGTCGAGCTCTTCGTCTGACATATTCTGGATTTTTTCCGGAGTCAGGTTGTGTGTCCAGCGTTTCACACGGCTCTGGGAGGTGCCCCCCAGTCCGAGCAGTTTATCCATGCGTTCGCGGCAGCGAATCTGTTCGCGTTCGGAAAGATTCCCATACTGGAGTTTATACAGATAATACTGGTATGACTGGGCAAGCAGCTGTTCAAAGGGGATGGTCAGGTTCTCGACCATTTCCCGGCGGGCACGCGTGATATAGCGTTCGACCGAACGGGGAGAGATCTGATACTCTTTGCTGATAGCCCGTTTGATATCAGACGGGTGCCTGTGCAGGCCGAGTAACATTTTGACCGCCTCGAGCAGTTGATGACGCTGTTCGCTGGAAATACGGGTTCTGGCGTTAGGGGGAGTTGTCGTCATGTTTTTGTCTCCGATCTCAAACAGGAATTACAGACGGTGCGAAGTAGCAGATCATGCAGGTCGGCATGGGCAGGTCAACTGCAGTTATCGGTTCTGCGCCGGATTGACGCGAGTCTGGTGGAGTCAGGGGGCAAAAGTGGTATCAGACTGCAGAAAACGTGCAGAAAACGGGACCGATAAGCGATGAAAGGATCGGCAGTCATGCGACAGATACAGGTGATTTTCAAGTGGATAAAGGGGAATATTCAGTTATCAGAATTCTACCGGTTCGCGCTGTTCATCGGGCAGAAAAACATGCTATGCGCGCGACGCATAGCTGGAAAGTCTCTGTGGCGGCGCGACGGAGTCAAGTCGATTTCTTCCACTGGTGCGGTTTGAACTGATCAGGGGAAAGTGAACAGGGAATAGAGATGACAATCTGCGCAGGCTTTGGTAGGCTGAAATGATTCCTTTTCAAAAGCGTTCGGTTTACGGAGAGAAAGACCATGATGCGAGCGAATTTTGTGAGAACGATCGGATGTGTGCTGAGTACGTTGATGCTGACCTGCATTGTCCAGGCGGATGAGAAGGTGTCAGAGAAACTGAGTGCAGCACAACAGACGGCCGTCGATGATGTAACCAGACAGGCAGAAGATCTGAAAGCCGTCAACCAGTCGATCTGGAATTATGCGGAGGTCGGCCTGCAGGAAAATCAGTCGTCTCAACTGTTGATTGAAAAACTGAAGCAGGACGGGTTCAAAGTCAAAAGTGGTGTGGCTGATATGCCGACCGCGTTTGTGGCGACTTACGGAAGCGGAAAACCCGTGATTGGAATTCTGGCGGAATACGATGCGCTGCCGGGGTTATCGCAGAAAACGGTTCCTTATCGGGAATCTCAGACAGAGGGGGGCGCAGGGCATGCCTGTGGTCACAGTGGTCTGGGAACCGCGGCCCTGGGGGCAGCGCTGGCCGTCAAAGAAGCGATCGATAAACATCAGTTGAAAGGAACCGTACGACTGTATGGCACTCCGGCGGAAGAGACGGGGTTGGGAAAAGTTTACATGCTGCTGGACGGGCAGTTTGAGGATCTGGATATCTGTCTGCACTGGCATCCTTCAAACAATACCAACGTGCATCTGGGAAGTTCCAAAGCACTGGTCTCTGTGAAGTTCACCTTTACCGGTCTGCCTGCGCATGCTTCGGTGAGCCCTGAAAGTGGAGTGAGTGCGCTGGATGCCGTTGAGCTGATGAATACCGGCGTGAATTACATGCGCGAGCATGTGAAGGAAGACGCGCGGATGCATTATGTGATTATCGACGGAGGGGGTCAGCCGAACGTGGTGCCAGCGAAAGCGACCGTCTGGTATTACGTGCGGGCGAATACGCATGAGGATCTGGAACGGTATTATAAGTGGGTGGTTGATATCGCCAAGGGGGCGGCCCTGATGACGCGGACGAAACTTTCGGTGCAGGTCGATACAGACAATCATGAACTGATTCCCAATACGCCGTTATCAGAAGTCATTCATGAAAAGCTGACAACGATTGGACCACCTGAATTTTCCGAGGAAGAAAAAGCGTTTGCCCGCCGCATTCAGCAACCTTTGATTGAAGAGTTCGGTCAGCAGTTTCCCGTGGCGATTGACAGCCGCGTGCATACACTGCAGGAATCGAAGACGTCATCCAAAGGATCGACCGATGTGGGTGACATCAGCTGGCACATTCCCACCGGGGGATTGCGGACGACCTGTTTTGCTGCAGGGAATCCGGGACACAGCTGGCAGAATGTGGCCTGTATCGGTTCTTCAATTGGTGAGAAGGGAATTCTTTACGCAGCGCAGGCGTTGGCAGCAACGACCGTTGAGTTGATGGAGAACCCGGCACTGGTGACGGAAGCCAAAGCGGATTTTGATCAGCGTATGAAAGACCGTAAATATATTACATTGATTCCCAAGGGACAGAAGCCGCCCGTTAAAATCCGGTAATCTGCAGCCGATTATTCAGGACGGTCAGACGGGTGACCGAACTTTCCGATCAGCGGGACGAAGACGAAGGCTCCCAGAATCTCCTCTGAGAGTCTTCCGCCGTGGAGCGTGAAGCGGTACATCCGCTGGCCGGTTGACTCTGAGCCGAGGGGGATGATGATTCTTCCCCCTTCGTTCAGCTGCTCCTGATAGGGTTCCGGCAGTTGTTCTGAGGAAGCAGTGACGATGATGGCATCGAAGGGGGCCGCCTGAGGCAGGCCCAGGGTACCATCGTCAGTATAGACGTGGACATTGTCGTAGCCGAGACGCTGCAGTCGTTCGGCTGCCTGACTGGCGAGTTCGGGAATACGTTCGACCGTATGGACTTCGCGGGCGAGTTGTGAGAGAACGGCGGCGCCATAACCGGAACCCGTGCCAATTTCGAGGACGGTTTCGTTTCCGGTCAGTTGTGCTGCGGCACACATGAAGGCAACGGTAAAAGGCTGAGAGATTGTCTGGTGACAGTCGATGGGGAGCGCACAATCATTGTAGGCAAAACGCCGTGAGTCCTGAGGCACGAACTCTTCTCGGGGAACGGATTCGATTGCTGTCAGGACGCGGGGATCGGTAATCTCCCGCTGGCGAAGATGCTTTTCAATCATCGTCTTTCTGGCAGTTTTCAAGACATCATCGAAGTCGGATTCCGAATGACTGCTCATGAGAGTACCTTCCCGGAAAAAGTGACACGCGGTTCTCAAGAAAAAACGGTGTCAGTCTGTTATAATTCCATTGTGTCAAATTGCGGTTACTTAGTACATCCTTTTCGGAGTTGTAATTGAATAATGTGGATTCGCATTCCTGTCTGCTGTCTGATTATCATTTTTAGTTTGCTGGTTGAGGTGAAACTAATTCCCGCCGTTGAAACTACGGGGAAGTCCAAACCGAATGTGCTGCTGATTGCGATTGATGACTTGCGCACGGAACTGGGGTGCTACGGACTGCCTTATGTGCAGAGCCCGTCGCTGGATCAGCTGGCTTCGGAAGGTGTGCTGTTTACGAACCATTTTGTGCAGGTTCCAACGTGTGGCGCTTCGCGGTATG
>JAGQQP010000372.1 GCA_020426085.1 Planctomycetaceae bacterium
TCATCAGCATCTGGGCCGGATGGTGGTTGCTGACATCGGTGTGCACCGTGCGAATCATACACAGGTCATCCGCACAACTTCCCAGGTGAGGCAGCAGATCCGAAAACTCCATCCCGGACTGACCATACTTCTGAAACGTCCGGGGAGACGCCATTACTTGCGCAGTCGATTTAATCAGCGAATCGTTGATGCCTTTCAGAAACGATTCCGGCACCGGCTGACCATGCAGTTTCTGCAGTTTCGGTTTCGGATCGAACAGATCCATCTGACTCGGTCCGCCTGACATGAAAATGAAGATCACATTCTTCGCTCTGGGTTTGAAGTGCGGCGTTTTGACAGCCAGCGGATCGACGGCATTTACCGTTGACGTTTCAGCGACTGACTCTTCCGACAGCAGCTGCTGCAGCGCAATCGAACCCAGGCCACACGCGGAGGACTGTAAAAAGTGGCGGCGTTTCAACTGTAGATACTGGCTTGGTTCCCACATCGTTTTCAATCCCGTGTAATAAATTCATGCAGATTGAGTAACACACTCGCCACGACCGTCCAGGCCGCCTCTTCCTTTGAAATCTTCCCCTCAGATGTTTCCGACTGATTCAGTTCCTGCTGATACAGTAACTTCAACCGTGCGACTTCCTGTGCTTGCGGTTCACGGGACAGACAGAGTCGGAAGGCATACCGCAGCTGTTCCTCGAGATCCCCCTGCTGTTCTTTCAATACCTGCTGAGCCAGATTTCGAGCGGCTTCAAAAAACACCGGATCATTCAATAGCGTCAAAGCCTGGAGAGGTGTATTCGACCGATCGCGACGGCTGCAGGTCTGACTGGGATTCGGCGCGTCAAAGATAACAGATTGAGCGTAAGGGGAAGTCCGCAGGATCAAGGTGTAGAGTCCGCGCCGATAGCGATCTTCACCCTTACTGACTTCCCATGTATTGTAGCCAAACGCTTCCATCACCACGCTGTCAGGTTGAGGGGGACGCACGCAGGGTCCGCCCTGCTTTTCCGTCAACAGACCACTCACCGCCAGCGCCTGATCTCGGACGGTTTCCGCCGGCAGCCTGAGACTGATCTGGCGACTGAGCAGCCGATTCGACGGATCTTTCTGGTGGATGCCAGGCCGCATGCGAGACGACTGCCGATACGTGGCGGATGTGACAATCATTCGATGCAGGTCTTTGACGTTCCAGCCTCGATTACGGAAATGATATGCCAGCCAGTCCAGTAACTGCGGATGCGAAGGCTTAGTCCCCTGTGTACCGAAGTCATCTGAGGAAACAACAAGGCCCTGTCCGAAGTATTCCTGCCAGATCCGATTAACCGTCACCCGCGCCGTCAGTGGATTGTCATTCGAAACCAGCCAGCGTGCCAGATCCAATCGGCTCTGATTCTTCTTTTGTAACGCGGGTAAAAATTCGGGAGTCGCCGGCTCAACCGGTATTCCAGGAGCTTGAAAAGAGCCTCTCAAATGAACAAACGCCTGGGGCGGTGTTTGCATTTCCCGCACCCCCGGTGCACGGGAGACAGCGGGATACGCTTTGCGAAGTTCACCCAGTTTCCTGGCGAGTTCTCCCAGTTTGAGTTCTTTGAATCTGTCACCGTTAACCAGTTGACCGCGTCCCAGGAAATAATCGAGCAGATCATCCTGCTGTCTCTGACTGCGCTGCTCCGGTTTCATCTTCAGGATTTCCAATCCTTCCTGCTGCCCTTCTCCGGTCCCTACTCCCCAGACCAGCCCCATCACTTCCCAGGCACGCGCCCAGTGATGATCTTCGGCAGGATGCGATGCCGCGTAAAGCATTTTCTGCTCCCATTCCCGCTGCAGTTTCTCCAGCGGTTCGCGGAGGGGATCAATCAACGCCTGGCGCTTCTGCTGATATTCTGCCTGCTGCTCCAGACGTTGTTGCTCACCCGCTAACGGCGCATCGATATTGACTTCATAGGCAGAGTTAAAGAAGGCATAGAACTGGTAAAACTCTTTCTGCGTGATCGGATCATATTTATGATTGTGACAGCGACAGCAGTCCAGGGTGAGCCCCAGCCAGATGGTTCCCATCAGTTTGGTACGATCGACGACCTTGTTCACACGGAATTCTTCGAGGTCAGCTCCCCCTTCGCGATTGCTGAGAGTCTGCCTGAGAAAGCCGGTCCCCTCGTGTTGGGCAAACGTCGTTTCAGGCAGCAGATCGCCGGCCAGTTGCTCAATCGTAAACTGATCGAAGGGTTTGTTCTCATTTAATGACTCGACGACCCAGTCGCGGTAACGCCAGGCATGTGGCCGGACAGCATCGGTCAGATATCCATCGCTGTCTGCATAATGACAGAGATCTAACCACTGCCGGGCCCACTTCTCACCAAAACGGGGTGAAGCCAGCAGACGATCCACGAGATGCTCGTAAGCCTCGGGGCTCGAATCATTCAGAAACTGATCCACTTCAGCCGGCGTGGGAGGCAGGCCGGTCAGATCGAGTGTCACGCGTCGAATTAATGTGGTTTTGTCCGCGGCTGGCGAGGGAGAAATCTTTTCGTCTTCCAGACGCTGCAGGATGAATCGATCAATTTCATTTTTACACCAGCGTTGATTTTGAACCGCAGGCAGCATTGAATTCACGATGGGCTGAAACGCCCAGTGTTGCTCGCGCGATCTGGATTTAGTTCCGAGAATCAGATCGTCCGGCCAGACCGCTCCATCCTTAATCCATTGACGGATGGCTGCAATCTCTTTCTCAGAAAGCCGTTCGCCTTCGCCCTCAGGGGGCATCACGATCTCATCCTGATGCGTTCCGGAAATCATCAACAGGAGCGGGCTTTGCTCCGGCTTTCCGGGAACAATCGCCTTTCCATAATTCCCTCCCAGCAAAGCAGACTTTCGCGAACTCAGCGAGAAACTGCTTTCCGGCTTTTCCAGACCGTGACAACTCAGGCAGTGAGCTTCCAGAACCGGCTGGATATCTCGTGCAAACGAGATCGAGTCCGTTTCTTTTTTTTGTGTGCCTCGTTTCTTTTCTGCTGATAAAAGCGTTAGTGATAACAGCAGGACAAGACAGACCGGCAGACTGAAATTGAGAATTATAAATCTGCGGGCAGCAAATCGATCTCGCATCAAATCTCCTCTTCTTCACGTACACGTTGAAGCAGGAACCGTTTGATTTCACTCGATTTAATATAACGAAATATTTATGCGTTGAAAAGCATCAACTTCAAGGGCGAAGCTTAAATGCAGACAGGCTGGTAGAAACTGTTCTCACCAGCCTGTTAGTGATTTCAGAACTTGAAATTATTTAGCACTGGTTAAATCAAAATCGAAGGACGTATTCTCTTTCGAAACGCCTGCTTTTAATGACGTTTCTTCGCCCTGGTACGCTTTAAGCGCCGGATTGGGACCACCATTCATCATCCGATCCACTGTGATTTTATAATCCCGGGGCGCGTTAACCGACATGGTATAGCTGCCTTTGCTGTCGGTGATCGCCAGAGCAGGCCCGACCAGCGGATCGCCATCAGCGGGAACAAACGTGACTTCTGCTTCTTGAAGTGGTTTACCATCCAGAGTGACCACACCTTTGATTTCCACTGCTTCACTGGGATCGGCCATTTTCTGTTCAGAACAACCCAGGCTGATCAGACTGATCATCACAGGGAGGGCTAGAATAAAATATCGAATCGTTCTCATTGTCGTTTCACTTTTTCTAAATCATTCAATCAAAGAGCAATACACACTGAGTAACGCCCAGTGTGTATGGAAAAGAAAAACAGTTTTTTAAATCATCCGCAAATCAGGATCCGGGAACCTGGACGACTTCCCCACCCATAGGCGAGCACAATGCCTGCCACTGACGACCATCAATATTGCTACTGATGAAACGCACCGCCCCATCCATGAATCCGCAATGCACTCCACCAGTATGGGCACTGCCGACGGTTCCGAAATTGGTGGTGGTACTGTAAGTTGCTCTGGGATTATTGGGAGTGGCATAGATGCTGGTCGAGAACCCGACATTTCCAAAACTCACTGCAGGGTCATACCAGCTGCGCCCCATCAGATTTTTGTAGGAAACAGGGAGAATATAATCCTGCCCCTTGGCGAATTCAGAAAAGGTAATGGTGTTACTGGTTCCATCAGTCACGTTTCGTAGCCGCATTTGTGGAGCATACACAGCCCCTGTGACATCATCGATGATCCCCCAGCGTGAAGCAAAGATCCCGTTTGTGGTATCAGAACCATGTCGACCACACAGTCCGTAGCCGTGATTGGCACTCGCAGTGGGATAGTTATGCTGCGCATAAGTGGCATCATCGATTACGATCGCACTGGGGCACATGAAAACAGTTACTTTAGTTCGCCGAGCCTGAGCATTGGCAGAGTTTTGCGGGTCTACTGTAAAGTTAATGGAATTGTAGAGTGGAGTCTGATCGAGATAGGGTAACAGCATCGTATGAATGGTGTGAGCATACTCCCCATTGTCTGTCTCACAACAGCAGGATGTAGCACTGAAATGGTTCACACCACGCGGAATGACACCTGATGTTGTATCGATATAATTGTGTAACGCCAGGCCAAGTTGCTTGAGATTGTTTCGACACTGGCTGCGACGCGCTGCTTCGCGGGCCTGTTGAACGGCAGGTAATAGAAGTGCAATCAGAATGGCAATAATTGCGATCACCACCAGCAATTCAATTAAAGTAAAACCACGTTTCCATCTTGAAGATTGAGTCATAACAATACTCCTGAAAAAGAACAGAATTAATATAGAAAGGTCAGTAAATAATTATTAATTCTCCAGTAGTAGCAGTTTATTGAGCAGATTGCTCAGATTGGATATCTCAATTACATCAAATAACATTTAAAATAAGCAATGTTAATTTAAGAACTT
>JAGQQP010000373.1 GCA_020426085.1 Planctomycetaceae bacterium
AACAAAAGCTACTTCACCACACTGCTTGACATCTATACCACTGAAAAACAACTTGTTAAAGAAACAGAAACATATGCCGACTATATCCAGGAACGGATTTTCTGGATCAAAAGTTCTCCTCCGATCTCGCTCTCAGAGATCAAAGACACTTCCAATACCATCAAATGGCTGTTTTCTCCGACTCATTGGAAACAGTTATACATCGCCGTCAAAGAGGATGTGGCGAGCAACCCCATCATCTATTTCACGGCCTTTTTCTGTTTCCTCAGCCTGCTCTACCTGGCATACAATGTGCGTCAGCAGTTGCGCATTATCAATAAAGAAATCATCCGCAGCAGTTTCCGCAAATTCGGGATTACAGCGCGGGTCGCATTCCTCACTCTGTTTATTGCCATCGTCTGGCCAGGTTTCATCTGGTTTATCGCGTGGCGTGTAGGCAGTCATCCCGGTGCCCCTCCGTTTGTAAAAGCAGTAGATTACAGTTTGCGCCAGGTAGGCTGGCTGCTGTTTTTCTGGGAACTTATCAGGCAAATCTGCCGCCCCCTTGGTCTGGGTGAATCTCATTTTGGCTGGTACAAACAGACTGTGTTGTATGTTCGCAAAAATATTCGCTGGGTCATCCCGTTCTCCATCCCCTTGTTATTTATCACTCTATTGTTACATGGGAAAGAAGTCGACCGCACTCAGGATCTGCTGGAACGTCTATTCTTCATATCGCTGCTGGTTGTTTACACCATTTTTGCACGAAGAGTGTTTCACCCAAGGTCCGGGCTATTCCAGTCCATCATGAATTACAACCATGAAGTCTGGTATGACCGCCTCAAATATGCGGTCTATTTCCTGACACTGTTTATTCCCAGTTTATTGATCTTCCTGGCTCTGATTGGTTTCTATTTCACAGCCATGAGCCTGTTCCACCTGACATTCCTGACACTCTGGCTGTTCCTGGTCGTGATTCTGTTTAGAGCGATCTTATTACGCTGGATTCTGATTCATCACCGGAAACTCAGTTATCAGCAGAACCAGGAACGCCTGGATGCGATCCGCAAGGAAGCGCTCGAATCCAGTTCAGAAACAAATATCGCGGGAATCACAACTGAAGAAGAGAATCCAGCTGACCTTACCAAGATATCCGCGCAAATCAAAAAACTGGTAAATGCCAGTATGACAGTGATTCTGCTGGTGGGAGCGTTCTGGATCTGGGGTGACACTCTACCGGCCTTTAATCGCCTGGATAGTGTCGACTACAAAGTCTGGACGACTTCAGTTGAGGTCGTGGGAGAAGACGGCAAAATTTCGGAACGACTGGAACCCGTTACTTATCTCGATTTTGGCATCGCTATCATCCTCGCTGTATTTGCTGTAGTTGCCACGAATAACGCTCCTGGACTGCTGGAGTTTCTGGTCCTGCAGCGACTGCCTCTTGACGCCTCTGTTAAATATGCGATCACGACCCTTGCGCGCTACTTTGTGGCATTGATCGGAATCTTTGTCGTCTTCTCAACAATGGGGATTGGCTGGACAAAACTGCAATGGCTGGCAACCGCTTTAACCTTTGGACTCGGTTTCGGACTTCAGGAAATCTTTGCTAATTTCGTTTCTGGCCTGATTCTGCTGATCGAACGCCCGATCCGAGTAGGTGACATCATTACCGTTGACGATATCACCGGGATAGTCTCCCGAATCCGCATGCGTGCCACCACGATTACCAACTGGGACCGTAAGGAATATATCGTCCCGAACCGCGATTTCATTACGGGTAAACTACTCAACTGGACTTTAACCGATTCGGTTAATCGTATCACAATCACCGTTGGTGTGGCATATGGGACTGACACGAATCATGCCTCTGAGATCGCCATGAAAATTCTCACCGATCATCCACTGATTCTGGAAGACCCGGCACCGAGTATTACATTCGAATCCTTCGGCGACAGCACGTTGAACCTGATCCTGCGGGCCTATCTGCCGGATCTGGAAAAACGTCTGGTTGTTATTCATGAAATCCATACTTCGATTCATGAACAATACGCCAAAGCAGGGATCGAAATCGCCTTTCCTCAACGGGATATTCACTTGTATTATGAAAACCAGGCAAGTCTGGTGCCCCCGCCAAATCCGGAGACGGCAGAACCAGGCTCCCAGATCCAGACTGAGGAAAAGTAACCGGTCCGCTGTTAACTCTCACAACAGCTTTGCAACAAAGGTACCGTTGATGACTGCTGCAGTCTGACCGTTTACTTTCACGGTTGATTCTAACGCAATCCGTCCGCGCCGCTTGCGTTGAAGACTGTTGTGGAATAAGGACCATACACTTTCATCAGGCAGAGGACACTCTGCTGTGAAATCGGCTTCAATTGGACGTAGAAATTCGATTTCACTTTTCTGAATGACGATTTTGTAATTCTGCTGATCGACTCTGAGCTTGAGATGAATCAAGGTCCAGCCAGCCAGGATTCCCAGACTGGCGATACTGCCTCCAAAAGCAGTTTCCTGGTGATTCAGATTAGGGGTCAGTTTCGCGCTCAGTTTCAGTGAACCGTCCGATACTGGCAATACACTGATCTGCATCGCCCGCGTTACCGGAATGTGCTGATGTAAGTAAGCAGTCACTTCCTCAACATCGAATTCCACCACTGCTCTCCCCAGACAGATACGTATTACATTCAGAAATCACCTCTGAAGCAATGGTGATCTATCATTGAGGAAAACACAAGTGTTGCAGAATCGAGTGGACCGTTAGTTACTGCTTCAGTCTGCAGTCGGAAGTGGCGGTAAGAATTCAGGACCACCACTGTCAGGAGTATTTGACCTGGGTGGCTGTGCCGAGGGAAAATGCGGTGCCGTTTTTCGAGAAGGTTGCCAGCCATTGTCCTGATTGGGTAACACGGGCCCGACGGGAGCAGTTTGTGGCTGAGTCCTGTTCATCTCAAATTCCTGACCTGGAACAGGAACCGGAAATGTTTCCCGAACCGGCGGTCGAACTGGTTGAGGAGTGTAAACATCCTGCAGTTGTCTAATGGTCTGCTGCATCCTGTCCAGCGTCTGATTTACGCTCTTTATTTCACGCTCTGGAATCATCCGATACGGATATCCATGGTACTGAAACCGTGGTTGAGGGTAGCCATTTCCCCCCTGGAAAATATAGCCGTTTGGTCCCGTGTGTTGAATGACGGGCTCTCTGAGAATGGGTAACTGCATGACAGTCAGAGTATGATCCAGATCATCTACCAGGCGTTCCAGATCTGATAATGCCTGCTGCATTCCCTGGACGGGTGACTGCAGGATCATCATCCGATGAATATTATCCGCCAGTTCATGTATCTCATAAGCCTTATCGAACAACAGACGTTGCCCCTTGATTCCGCGAAACTGCGTGCGGATCTCTCTACAGACCGTAAATGAGTCCTGATTGAGTCTCCCCCCCAGTGACGCAACATCCGTCTGTTGTGCCTGCGCGAAATTCGCAGACATCGTGCAAAGTAAAACGAGTGCGATATTGAATGGAATCATCATGGTACGAAACATCTTGCTTTCCTCTAAAATTACCCGGACATTGCTGTCAGATCATTGCTGTTGCCTGCCTGGTTACCACAGCAACGGGAATAATGAGAGGCAAAACATGTTCCTTAAAATTAACGCGATTACTTCATTTCGACTAAAGTCTTGAAAAGACAATACTTAACAGCTGATAATTTCATCCAGTCTCTTTAAGCGCCTGCAGGATTCCTTAATTTCTGAAGTAGTTTCGATGACAGCTGATTCAATTTGATCTCAAAGCATACGAAACCTGATTGCCTGCCCTTTTCACCCATGTCCCATTCAGCATATAATAATTAATTCAGCTTAAACTCAATCTATTCAAACACTTCGGAAGATTCATATACCATGCCCCTCACGACGCGTCAGTTTGGTCCACTCAGTTGTCAGATCTATGATAATCTACCCGCCGATCAGTCACCCGATGTCATTGCAATCGTCAGTCATGGATTTGGTGCACCAGGGGATGATCTTGTCCCCCTGGGACCTGAGATCCTGAGAAATCAGCCGCAGCTTTCTGAACGCGTTCGATTTATCTTCCCTGCTGCCCCACTTTCCTTGCTGGAAATGGGAATGCCCGGCGGTCGTGCGTGGTGGATGCTGGATGTCGCAGAACTGAATGCCGCCATTGCTTCCGGAACGATCCGGGATCAGCGGGATAAAACACCGGATGGCTTGATTGAAGCGGGACAGCAACTGCAGGAATTCGTCCTGGCGATTCAGCAAGAGTCCGGCTTACCATTTTCACAAATCATACTGGCCGGTTTTTCGCAAGGATCAATGGTCTCGACAGAAGTCGCCTTTCAATTACCACAACCCCCGGCAGCGCTGGTGATCTGGTCAGGCACACTACTTTGTGAACAACGCTGGGGAAGTCTGGCTGACCAGTCCCCCCGATTCCCAGTCCAGCAGAGCCACGGAACCCAGGACCCGATTCTCCCTTACGCTGGTGCCATCTGGCTCAAAGAGATGCTGGAACAGCATGATTTTACCGTCGACTTTTCAGAGTTTGTCGGTCCCCACACAATTCCCGATGTGGCAATTGAGAAATTTCGTAACCTGCTTAGTGATCTGACGGGCAGTCTTTAAAAGAAGAACAGGTTAATCTGCGGAAACCCCTTATTTGTAAAGGCAATGCATTGAGACTGATACAAGTCCAAGCCATAATATCAACTGATTCCTGAATACAGCCCCTATCGCAACTTGAACGTTCTTCGATATATTCGTACACCGTCATTACCGAAACTGGTCTCCAGGCGAAATATCGCTTTGTCGATACCAGAATAGAAACACATGAAA
>JAGQQP010000374.1 GCA_020426085.1 Planctomycetaceae bacterium
AGTGCCCCCTCTGCCGTACGAACGCGAAACCCGATGTACCGATCTTCGCCGCTTTCCACATCGGCGATCCGCACAGACGACCGTCCCGCTTCGAGACCGGTAATCCGCAAGGTATTCCCGTTCACAATCTCAGCAGTCACCGCCCGTGAATTACTGACCGCCACACTGAACTGCCCCGCTGCACTGGGGGAAGTCAGCGTGTATTCGTAAACGGTTTCCTGATCGATGGTGACCTGCAATGCCTGCGCTGCACTGTCAACACCATCAATACTGATCAGACTGGCGTTGCCCGCCACATAGACGACTTCGTCGCTCATCGTGGCCCCGCCTGCATTACTGACTTCGACCTGGTAGCGAAACACGCCGTAATCCCGGTTCGTAATCAGCAGGCTGTCCGTTTGCGGGGTCGCATTTCCCGTCAAATCCGCCTCATAGATCAGGGTGCCGTTCTCGTACAGCTTCCAGTGATTCGCAGCCGAACCTGCCCACAGGTTGAGCGTTACACGAAAACCACCCGAGGCCTGATCGGCCAGCACACTGACGCTCGGCTGATTCGGCGCATTGACCACAGGATCGGGATCCGGGTCGGGATCGACGGGACTGCCGTTCCCGTTAAACGCATAACCGCTCGGCTCGCTATAGGGTCCCACCGCCACCAGACCGATGGCCAGCGTTTCCCCTGCCTCCAGGGTATGATCCCAGCTGGGAGGAGTCACCCGATAGCGGCCGCCTCCCAGATTCTCCACCTCGGCGTTCCATAGTGACTGAATCTCGCCGGAGAAATCAAATTCCAGCTGCCAGTCGGTGAACGCGGTTCCTTCGTCGTTGTGCAGAATCAGGTTCGCCGTCCTGCCGGAGCCCCAGTCCTGATCGACCTGAAACTCGACATCGGGCGCATCGGCCAGCGGATGTGCGGCCAGCATCGTCCGTACTTCCAGTGCTTCAATCTGTCTCGCGGCCTGCGTGCGAGATCGTCGGGGAGTTCCCTGCTGTTGCAGGAACCATTCGAGAAGTGTTACGTAAAGTCGTTTCATCTCATCCACTCTGCGAATGCAGAGCCCTTTCAGTCTCTGCCAGGAGAGCGTTACGCTGCAAACTGAGATTCAGTCTGCAGAGATGAGAGTCACGAGTCTCGGACGTAGAAATGCTGAGACGCGTCTGCTGCTCCGTAACACTGCATATCAAAAGGCGCGAGAGGAGACTGCAACACAGGCAGGCCACCACAGGCTCTCACACGCCCGGGATGTCCTGGCGCGGAAGCTGTTCTGGCCCAGATCAAACAGCAATGTCCGAAGTTAAAGATAGGATTTGAACCGGGAACCAATCCCGGTCCGGAACAGTTCGATTGTAACCGCAGTCACCTGCCCCCTGTCCAGCTTTGATTTGAAAACTCTCGAAATATTTATGAAGCCACGGCTCTGATCTGCTATGATTGTGTACAAACGGGTGAAACAAAGATTCGTTCTCAGAATTCAGTTATCAACAGTCATTGATCATAAAACAGCTTCATGGCGGAAAGAACTTTGATGCGTAGTCCCCTTCTCCTTCTACTGCTGTTGAGCATCACTCCGATTTCCGGTTGTGGCGACCAGCCCGAGTCGATCAGCAATCCTGCCGACCCCACTCCGGAAACCGTCACTACCGAACAGATTCTCAAAGACTTTGAAGAAGCCGACCGCGAAGCCGCTAAACTCACACCCCCCAGTCCTGTGATTTCGCTCCCCGAAGTCGCAGGCTGGACGCGGTCCGAGCCCCGGTCACTGCCCCAGGACGATCACGGCTTTTCGGTTGCCTACGATCATCCCGCGGGCATTGTGGTCACCCTGTACCAGTTCACCCGTGGCCTGACAAAAATCCCCGACGATTTAAACAGCGATCCCCCCCGCAAAGAAATGCAACGGGCCAAAACGGGAATCCAGCAGGCTGTCGAACTCGGCATCTGGAAAGCCGCTTCAGAAACAGACCAGGGCATCGTTCCTCTCGGCGACTCCCGCACGCAGGCGCTCTGGTCGCGTTATTCACTGACCAGAACAAACGATGAATCCGTCATCTCCGACACCTACATCTGGCCTCACGCGAATGTCCTGTTGAAACTCCGCTGTTCCGGTCAGTTTCAGGATTCCTCCGCAGAAGCAGAGTCGCTGAAAGCATTGCTGACCGCTCTCGGCACAGCCTGTCAGGCAGATTCCCAATAAGACAGAACTCCCGTCGGCTACTGCACTTCGCCGCAGAACCGGATGCGCATATTCTCGACCACTTCCAGTCCCCGGGGCATAAACTCATTCCGTTTCAGCCGCCCTTTGGCCTCAATCGCCTTGAGATGATCCGAGACCCCATTGGTCGATTTAATCCCAAACGACTGACCAATTTCCCGCACCGTCGGTGCAAATCCTGTCTTTGCCGTAAACACACGAATAAAACTGAGAATATGTTTCTGTCGTTCGGTTAATTTTTTCATCGCAGGGTCTCTGATTAAATAGCCTCTGAAAAACATATACTCAACGAATGTTACCTGCTGCCGGTTTGACTCCACAAGGTCTATCGCACAAGAAATCACATTCATTGCCGGGACGCATCTTTGGACCTTCCGGGGAATCCCCCCTCGTTTATTTTTTCGGCTTCGGAACTTCAAACAGGCCGACTTTGGAATCATGTTTCCGCAGGCCATCCATGATCGCTTTGTAGATGTAGGGATTATTTTCCATCGCACCGACATTCGCTTCCGTCCATTTTTCATATTTCAGATCCTCAAACGCAGCATCGTCCTGCTTACCCAGTTCCACGAGAATGTCACGCATGACTTCTCCCCCTTGCAGAAAACGATCCTGGAGAACAGGCGACCCGTCCGCATAGGTCAGCCCGGCCAGTTTCTCACCCAGCTTTACTCCGGAAAGAAAACCATCGCGGTCGGTACGCGAGGCAATCGGGTTCCACAGTACATGCTCGGACTCCGACTTCATATTCACCAGTTGCTTGAGATGCAGCGGGATCTGCGGCCACGGCCCCCGGGGAGAATACTTGACCTCCCCCAGCCCGTCTTTGGCAGTCGCATGTTCGGCCCACCGCGCCATCCCTTCCAGGTACCAGGAATTCTTGAAATAGGTGGTGCCATATTGAATCAGATGAAACGTTTCATGCGTGGGAGTCGCATTTTTGATGGGATCGACCTGCGTGGCAATCGCCATCACAATCGCGCGGTCGGTCGGCTTGCCCTCAGGAATCTTCCGGGCCCGCTGCGCACTGGAGTAGGCGACCCCGTTCAGGTTTGACATCTCCGATCGATCGCGAATGCTCACCTGAATGCAGTTGACTCCCTTATAACGTTCGCTCTTGAAAGGATCGGGAAACTTGAGGACATCACAGAACAGTCGATGAGCCGCCCAGATCTGTTTCGCCACATTTTCCACCTGATCGGGGACGCCGTTTTGATCAACGTCAACCGGAGAGACGGCACCAGTTCCTTCCTTGACGTAAAAGATCCGGACTTCATCATAGACGAAATGCTCCGTCAGTTCGGTTCTCTTTTTCTGCTGCGCAGAAGTCAGAGAGGGCGCGGCAACAGCCCCGAGGAGAACGAAAAGTGCAACGAAACGGCTCAACGTGTGACGGCGGGCAGATCCCATGTGAGCGATCCTTTTTACCAGTTTCACAATAACCATCTACAGGATCTGTTGATGTCATCATGACAGTCAACAGCACGATGATCATTGCCAGGAAATGATGCAGGCAGGGTGTGCTTCCCGAAGTGATGAGTCAAAGCACACCTGAGATTTCATCAATCATACCAGAGACAATCGGCCGGTCAACAATTTCCCCTCCGCGTACAACCGGAATAACCCGCACAGTTTCCGCTGGCGTTCACACAATCTTCTCGCTTCCGCCGTTTTTCAGCAAAGTAGACCGACTCGTTTTTCCAATCACTGCAGTGGTCCAATTCCTGTAACCGATAAAATAAGCATCCCTGCGACTGCGGACACGGTCTGCGCCTGCGCGTGACAGACCGGATTCAGGGAAGGTCCTCAGCAGCAGTTCGATCTCATTTTTTTGACAAATACGGTCACAAATTCGAAATCCCGCCCGATGGAACGACAGCAGGATCAATTGCGAAATGTGTTCCGGCACCCCGGTCAATTACGACGCTGGTTGTCGCTGCTGGGATGTTGTCTCGCGCTGAACACCGCGCCTCTGTTCGCGCAGGAAGGGACAGCAGACGCACTGCCGCCTCCGCTTACTGATTCGCTGCCGGGCGAAACATCGTTCGTCAGTCTCTACTCTGCCTGTGACGAAGAACTCATTCCCTGTGTGCCCGGCCTCGACGATCACAGTGACTACCCGACCGGCAAACTAAGTGGCTTCATTCAGATCGATACCGCAGGCTTCGATCAGTCGCCGGCATCAATGGCCGCGTTTGGAAATATCAACAACCGGACTGCCGTCCGTCGTGCCCGGCTGGCATTGACAGGAGACCTTGCAACCGATGTCGGTTATAAACTGGACGTCGAGTTTGCCACCCCCAGTCCCCGGGCCCGTGATGTCTATCTGGAATTACGCGATCGTCCTTACGTCGATCGCCTGATAGTCGGCTCCGCCAGGGTTCCCTTCCAGATGGAAGCACTCACCAGTTCCAAAAACTTAACCTTCGCCGAACGCGCCCCCTTCTTCACCTTCGCTCCCTTTCGACAGGTCGGCCTCTGGGCAGACGGCACGCTGGAAGAAGAACGGGGCACCTGGTCGCTGGCTGGCTTCATCATGGGAAAGGGGGGCTTTGATCTCAATCACAATGCGGACGGCCAGGGCTTCGCTGCGCGCACCACGTATCTGCACTGGTATGAAGAT
>JAGQQP010000375.1 GCA_020426085.1 Planctomycetaceae bacterium
TGATGCTGATCGGCGACGATGCTGGCACCGAGGGCCAGCCCGTCAATCAGGGTGTGCAGCGCCAATCCAAAGGCGATGCCCACCCAGCTCAGGTGATGTGAGTGGGCGTGAGAGTGTGAATGTACGGGAGCATGTGCGTGATGATGATCGCAGTCATGATCATGGTCGTGATCGTGCGAGTGTCCTGTTTCTTCTTCATCCAGTTCGACGGTTCCATGCTGATGGAAGTGAAAGGTACGCAGCAGGAAGAACAGTGTGACGATGCCCGCCATCATCCACCAGGCAGCCCGGTCGATGGAGCCCATTTCGGCAACCGCGTGTGGCAGCAGATGAAACACGCCAATCCCCAGCATGAGACCGCCGACAAAACTGATCAGCGTTTCCATGCGGGTATGTGTTAACCGGATCAGGGAAGGGAGCCAGCCTCCCAGCAGCGAAGAACCCACAATGACAACACAGTAAATGCCCAGCAGGGTATAAGACCACGTATTGTCAGTGAGTCTGGATTCCTCTGTTCCAGAGACAGCAACTTCCTGCTTTTCACTGTGCGAGTGGTCATGCTGATGTTCCGCCGCCAGGATGGGACGGGTGATGAAGAAGCCGGGTGCAGCCAGAAAGGTCAGAAGTGGAATCGTCAACAGCAGGAGCGTAATTTTTACATCGTTAGTAAAAGGAGAAAGCGGATTCATCTAATTAAAAAGCCACCTGTGATTGACGCTGTGTGAGCAGGAGTGGGTGCCGGGATGCTCACTACATCGGCACTCTTAGATCGTTATTGCAAACTAATTGCGATTGAATTTAACTTTTATATCCGATCAGTACAAGACTCCCCGGAATTCTTATCGCGGAAGATTATGAACTTTTGCACTCCAGATACCTTGGATTGCTGAATTTGCAGTCCTGAAAACGACTTAGGTTGAATTGGATCTCAGTCGGACTCACTTGTAACAAGGATCGTCTGGTTCCTTTGTCCGTTGATTCAGACTGATTGAGGTTTGGGACCCGTCAAGTTGGCTCGGCAGCTGATTCGAACGGGAAATCCCGCATCAGATTCAGATAAGTACAGGTTTAACTGTAGTTTACTGCGTTAAACTGTTCCGATTGGGGGTACTTTTCTACGGGGGTATGCTGTGAGTTTGAATGTGAAGGATCTTCATCATTTCTTAATATTCGCTTTAAATTTGAACCGCCGATAAGCCTTTTTAAGGACCATATTGTTTCTGCAGGGTTGCAGGGACAGTGATCAAACGTCAAATCAGCCCGAAACGGATACCGGGCCCTTCACATCAGGGATGAAGATGCGCAAATTCATAAAACTGGCAGGAATTCTCCTGCTGCTGGGAACGATGTTCCGTCCGCCAATCGTTCAGGCAGAAGACACAAAAATCAGTTCCGAGCAACTCGAGCGACTGTTAAACCGACTGGAACAGGCTGAAAAACGGATTCAGGAACTGGAAGAATCCAAGCCCGAACCGAAACCAGTAACGCCGCCTCCATCTCCATTTCGAGAGGTGCCTCCCCAGCTGGAGCGAGCCTCGGGGGGACTGGACGATTCTGAAGAGATGCTGATTAATAATTACACTGATGACTCAGGCTCACCCGCCTTTGAGACTCGGCTCTCGACACTGGAAGAGGACTGGAAAAAATTCTCCGAGTCGGAAAAAGAAAAAAAGGCAAAAGATGCCTCCAAAGCGACGACTTTGAAAGTCTTCGGTCGTATCCATCTGGATGGCTGGAATTTTTCTGACAGTACTCCCGGGATTGCCGCATTCAATAATCCGGGAGATCCTGCGGATCCGGAGAACCGTTTTGAATTCCGTCGTCTGCGTATTGGTGTGTCTGGTGATATTAAAGACAACATGCTTTATAAGTTTGAATACGATTTCGGCGATCCCGGCGATCCCGCCTTTAAAGACGTTTATATTGGGTGGAACGACCTGCCTGTCTTTCAGACACTGTTGATTGGTAATCAGAAGCGTCCACTGGGTATGGACCACCTTAACAGTAGTCGGTACAACTGGTTTATGGAACGTCCGCTGGTGATTGAAGCGTTTAACGAAGATGCCCGTCGACTGGGGATTTGTGCTTACGGCGTTTCGGAAGATGAGACCTGGAACTGGCGTTACGGTATCTTCAATCTGGAAAATATCGCCGGCGACGGGAAATACGTTGGTGATGCGGGTCAGATGAGTGTGAACGGTCGTTTTGCCGGGACACCCTGGTACGATGAAACCTCAGGCGGTCGTGGTTATCTGCACCTCGCGATTGCCGATATGTGGGCGAACCCGGATGGCGATGCGACTGGATCTGCTTCAAATAATAACGAAGGCCGTTTCCGTACCCGTCCTGAAGCTCGTACCGGCAGTACCCGGTGGCTGGACACCGGTCGGATTGCTGGTGCTGACTGGTTTAATACCCTGGGCCTGGAAGCAATGCTGACAGTTGGATCGTTCTCAGTTGTCAGTGAATACCAGGTAACCTACCTGGGACGTGGTGCACAGGGACCGGACTTGACCTTTGAAGGTGCCTATGTTGAAGCTGGTTACTTCCTGACGGGCGAATATCAGCCGATCGAACGGGATTCTGGTACGATTGGCCGAATCAAGCCACTGGAAAACTTCTTCCTGGTACGTACCTGTGATGGCGAAACCGGCGGTGGCTGGGGTGCCTGGCAGGTGGTTGCCCGTTATTCCTATCTGGATCTGTCGGACGGAAACGTTACCGGCGGTGACGAAAGAAACTTTACCTTCGGTATGAACTGGTGGTGGAATTCGCACTCCCGTGTGCAGTTTAACTACATCCATGCTCAGATTGATGATCGTGGTCCAGTTGATGGATTTACCGGCGGTCGAGCCGACCTCTTTGGTGCCCGGTTCATGGTGGACTTCTAAGCCAGATTCTCATTCAGCGAATATCAATATTCTGAAAATTATAAAATCTCAGGAAGAGAGAATGATGAAATATTTAGCAATCGTCCTGCTGGCTGTCACGGTCAGTTTCAGTGGAAGTACACAGAGTTCAGCCGAGTCAGGAGCGCCCTGCTGTGACAAGGCAAACGGAGCTTGTGGGAGCTGTAACAGTTGTTCGCATGGCTGTAAAACCTGTCGTCTGTATATCGAGACACTCAAGGTCAAAAAGCACTGCTACTTTTTCGAATGCAAAGACATCTGCATTCCCCCGGTTCGCTTTCCCTGGCAGAAGTGCTGCGAACTCAAATGTGGAAAAATTAAAACGGTACGCGTGCTGAAGAAGCACGAATATACGTGCGAAAAATGTGGTTACAAGTGGACCGTAGAAGATCTCTGCGGCAACTGTAACAGTGGTGCCTGCGAGAGCATGCCTCCGGCACCGGCCAAGTCAGCTCAGGCACAACCACCGCTTGCACCGGCGACTTCAATCAGAAAAAGGTAAACCAGATGCTGTCAGGCAATTAAAAAGCCTGAGAGTGGACTTATTTCTGTTTACAAATTTCGAACACCCCCTCTGTTTTGTCGGAAGGGGTGTTTTTTATGAGCAGAGTACTGTAGAAAACCATGAAACGCAGTGTTTCACACTTTCAATGCAGGCATGATCTGGCATAATTAATGGACTCTGGATCTGGTTACGCCGCTCGGACTGTAATCGCTCAACTCAGTTCTCTTTGATTGTGTGACATCATGATTTGTATTTCTGTGACACCGGAATCCCGTAATTTTGCCAAGGTGGATATCCTGAACGCCGCTGCCCAGTGCGATCTGGTGGAGCTCTGCCTGGATCGACTGATCAAGACTCCCGACATCGGCGACATGATTTCCGGCTTCGATACGCCGATCCTGGTTTCCTGCCGACGCCCGGAAGACGGGGGTCAGTTCAAGGGAACGGAAGCAGAACGCGTCCAGCTGTTGAAGCAGGCGATTATCGCAGAACCGGCCTATATTGAACTGGATCTGGAAACTGCAAAACAAATTCCCCGCTTCGGGAAAACCAAACGGGTCATCAGCTATACCAGCCTGAAAAAACCACTGTCGCAGGTCGATGATATCTTTGACGAAATGGCGGACGCGAAAGCAGACGTGGTGAAATTCACCTGGCCGACCCCGACACTTCAGACTGCGTGGCCTCTGCTGGCGACGATCAGTCAGAAACGGGACATCCCGGTCGTTGGTCTGGGACTGGGAGCAGCCGGCATTACGTTTTCACTGCTGGGCGTGAAGTATGGCAGCCCCTGGATTTATGCAGCGCTCGAAAAAGGGATGGAAGCATTCGAAGGACAGCCTACGGTAGCGGAACTGAACGAGGTCTATCACTATCCGAAGATTTCTGCGAAGACCCGATTTATCGGCGTTGCGGGGCTGGGAGTTGCAGAGCGGCGGACGATTGAAGTCTTCAATAAAGCATCAGAGCAACTCGGGTTGGATTATGTCTGTCTGCCTCTGGTGATCAATGATTTCAAGCAGGTCCACAAAATGCTGGGAATTCTGAAAATCCGTTCGCTGGTAGTGAGCCCACGAATGGGTGAGTTCATTCTGCCCCTGGCGGAGCATCTGGAAGAATCTGCTGAAAAGACCGGCTACGGGGATCTGCAGCTCAATCAACCCGATGGATGGCACGCATACGATACCGTCAGACGCAGCGCGATCAAGAGTCTGGAAGCGACGCTGGAGAAGAAGTCGCCAGGATCCAATTCGGCATTTCAGCGAAAAAATATCCTGGTGCTGGGGCAGAGCGGACTGACAAAAGCGGTGGTTCACAGCCTGACGCAGCAGGGGGGAGTTGTGAGTGTGACGTCGCAGAATGATAAAGCGGCTCAGGGGATTGCTCGTGCCTTTGACGTGCGCTACGTTCCGTTTGCCAAT
>JAGQQP010000376.1 GCA_020426085.1 Planctomycetaceae bacterium
CGACGATCAGTCGGGGGCCCTGATTCGTCTCCTGCTGATTTGCTTCATCAGCTGCTGGCTGGCAACCGGAAAAAAAGACCAGAGTGAGCAGTACAATTTTTGAAATCAAAGGTCGCATCTTGAACACCACTAAATAAACCACAATCGCATTATCTGATGAATATACACTCGCAGTACCACTGTCAGCAGTGTCACGATAATCAGACTGCCTGCTAGAATGAAACCGAGTTCCGTCAACTGCAGCTTCCAGATGGTGGACCGACTGCAGCCCAGTTGAAACATCGTCTGCCTTTCCCGCTTGCGTAATCTCAAAGACAGGATAAACACCAGCGTCAGCAGTAAGCCAACTGAGATCGACACGAGCAGAGCATTCGCATCGAACAGCTGTTTGACGCGAAATACGAGTTGCAGTAACTCATTCACAATCTCGACCGGACGAATCAGCTGGATTGAGGACGCGTTCGTATCATACATGCCCAGCAGCAGAACTTCCGATTTCTGATCATGGGGAACCAGGATGATCGAGGTCACGGGGAACGACTCAATCTCTCCATGAAAGTGGAATGACGCCAGATTCTCTTCGGTGACTTCATTAAACTGGGGAACCGCAGCATTTGCGACGGTGCTTTGTCCCTGCTGTTGTAAGACCAGATTTTTATCCGTTTTCGCATCGACACTCTGATGTCCATGTCCGATGCCGGAAATAATCCACTCCGTCTTCAGATCGACAAAGACGGCATCGTCATCCGGGGAATAGGCTTTCTCCAGCACTCCTACGACCCGCATCTTGAGTGGGTAATTGCCGGACAGATCAAAGACATTCAAGGGATCAGACATCAGTCGATCCCCGGGTTTGAGTTGCAGTTTCTCAGCGACATTCGAGCCAACTACACAGTCCCCCAGTCGCTGCAGACTGGAACCTTCAGCAATCTTCAGTTTGCGAAACTCAAAATAATCCAGCGTGGTCCCCACAACGGGTGCAGTCTGCGCAGTAAAACGTACCGCCAGTGGGATTGGCAGCGCATAACCTGTTTCCTGGATCGTTTCCACTTCCTGCATGGTCGTCGATTCCAGGTCTGCCTGACTGAAATACATGCTCTGTAATGCCAGATCAAAACGACTTCCTTTCATCCCGGCCACGAGAGGTGTTGCGTTGGCGCGGGCCATCAAATCGCGTTCGAACTGGGATATCCCAAACTGCAGCAGCACGGGTAATAAAATCGCCAGTGAGACACACAAAACCAGCGTGATTGTCTTCAGCTTGTTATAAAGCAGATAACGGATTGTCAGCCGAAAAATTCCACTCATGACGCTGTGACCACCTCGTGGAACTCTTCAATGTCAATCGTGCGATCAAACTGGTCTAACAGCCGATCATCGTGTGTTACCATAATCAGTGTCGCGTTGGTCCGCGTGGCATGTTCCAGCAGCAGATCACGAATCAATCGCTTGTTGGCAGGATCAAGATTCCCGGTCGGCTCATCGGCTAACAGGATCTCCGGTTGTGGTAACAGAGCCCGGCAGATGGCGACACGCTGTCGTTCCCCTTGCGAGATCTGATCGATCCGTCCTGTTAAATATTGATCGATCTGCATGGAAGCCGCCAGCTCGCGTGCGCGTTCCTGCACGCTTTGATCCAGCTTCAACGCCTGATTGATAAAATATGGAAGCAGAATATTTTCGCGGACATTCAGGTAGTCGATTAACTCAAATTCCTGAAAGACAAATCCGATTTTGGAGATTCGATAAACGCGTCTCTGACTGTCATCGAGCGTCTTCAAGTCAAGATCGCAGGAAATGAGAGTCCCCTGATCGGGGACCAGGATACCTGAAATCAGATTCAGCAGCGTCGTTTTCCCACATCCACTGGGACCGACCACCGCTACCTTTTCTCCATCCTTGAATTCCAGTCGAGGAATACTCAGCTGAAACGGAGATTGCGGGTAGCGAAACTGGATCTGTTGCAGACGGATCATGGTGAACTCTTATCAGCGGTCTTTTTGGAGGGAGCCGGTTCCGATGTTTCGACTGGAGTTTCCTCTACAGGCGCTTCCACTTTCACCTCACGCAGTCTGGTCTTAAAAGGCAATCGCTCTTCATCCAGTAACTCCATGCCGGTCAACTTCCAGACCCCGTCTTTCGGTTCCAGAAAAAAGATCCCCTGATACTTGTTGGTCCGCGTATGAATGTGTCCCCAGTGTTCGACTGTGCCTGCGACAGTCCAGGTCGCCTTCACTGCGAAACTGCGTTCATCCAGAGAACCTTCTACTTCCGGACCTGGTCTCGGCTGAAGTTCGATGGACTCCCAGTTAACATCAGTCACACGTGAAATCGCGCCGCCCTGCTCCTGCATTTTCAGGCTCTGGTTAATCTGTCGATACAGTGTCTCCAGAAACGAACCCTCGGCACTTTTCGCTAAAGCATCAAATACATCACTGTCAGTATGATAATCAAACGATCGGTAGATGTTCTTATGCAGCGTTTTAAAAACGACTTCTGCTTTCTCTCCAGAAATTTCAGGAACAGGTTGCAACGGGCTGGCAAAACTGACCTGAGCCAGGGGGAGACAAAGCAGACTGACCAGAAACACCACACCAGCAACTGTCAATGTCCTCTTGCGTGAGTTTTTTCGTCGAACCTGACTCAGACACATCATCACACACAACAGAAATCCCAGACCACTCACCACCGGAATCGTCCAGAGGGGACGTGGCTGTAGTGTGACAGCAACCGGGTTCACATCGAGGCTGACTTTTCGCCCCGGGTTATTCCACTGAAATTCACTGTTCCGCTCCAGTTTGGAGAAGACCGGTCTGAAAGATTCATCAAAGGCAAAACAGACCGATTCCACGCTCCAGACACTCCGATTAAACATGTCCCAAGTGACTTTTACCGTATCAGGTGTCCCTTTGGTGCTGTAGGTCAGAATAATCCCCACACGGGCATTCGCAACACTGACCCGCTTTTTCTCTGCCGGTTTCGCGAAGTCTTTGAAATCTAGTCCATAAAAATCGAGCCGGGAGACAACCGGCTTGACCGTAATGCCATCAATCTCAACTGGATTCGATTTGGCAAAATACTCCGCAATTTTATCACGGGATGCTTCCTGCTCTGCCACTGACAGAAAGTCCGGATCTTTTTTATCCAAAGTGAAAAATGATTCCAGCGTCGCCAGCGGAATCAGAATTTCATGCCTGACTTCAAAATCTTCGATGTACAGAAACGAATAGATCGTCCCATAGCTGGTAATCCCCAACGTCTCTTCGCGTCGATCTTTGAGCCACTTCTGCCAGTCTGCTTCTGACGCATCCGGGGCCAGGGGAGGATGATCCCAGTTGAATCGAATGGTCTGTGGCTCACGGGGCTTCATGGAAACGGCGTATGGTGTTTCAGAGCCTTCCTGTTTCAGATTGAATTGAACCAGCGCCGGAAAACCTGCGCTGGAATCAACCAGTTCCTGGCTGAAGGTCAGAAACTCGGGAGGCGTTTTCAGAGGAAACTCCAGTTCGAAGACCAGCGTAAACTGCATCAGGTCGCTCATGGCAACCCCTTCCGGTTTAACCGATGAGTCATCAACCGAAACTACTTTCCCCTGCAGTCTTTCTCCATTGATATCGCGTACCTGCAGACGATCCAACAGAAACTGTTTATGCTGTTCAATTGCTTTTTTGATTTTTGCCTGGGATACAATGTTCTGTTCGTCGGGCTCCAGTTTCTGAAAGAAGTACAGATCTTCTACATAGATCTGCATCGAAATCAGAACTTTGTCCCGCTTGACATACACATTTTCCTGACTGACCGAAATCGGATGTGCATGACTCGTCGCAGGAACCAGACCACTGATCACCAGAGCCAGACAGAACAGCAGGCAGTGTTGTAAACGATTTTTTGAGCCAGGCAGCCTTCCAGGATCGCAGACTGTTTTGGCAACTCGCATGGTCATATTTGAAATTCGCAGCAGAATGATTGTAAATCAGTAAGGAGAGTGTCGATCAGGCAGGTTTTGTTACATTTCTGTACTATTTGATCCTACCGAGACACAGTATAGAATTGCAATCGTGGCCTGCTTATAAGACACTACGAATAAAGAATTCACGATGCTTGAGAAAAAAGGGACTCCGATGGAAGAAAACCAGAAATCAGATCAGCCCGAAGCCAATAAAACACAAGAAGTTACCGCGGAACTGCCCCCGCCCGAGAAAGCCCGGTTGCTGACGCGAACCGCACTCTGGTTTCTGGCAGTGATCCTGGCCGCCTCCGCTATGATTTATCAGCGCGCCACCGGTCCCACTTACCCGATGAAGGTACCGGTAACGGGAAATATCGTCGCGAAACTCATTCGAACTCATGAATCAACGGGCGATGCCACGGTTGAAGTTCCCATCCCCGCAACAGACGCCAAAACAGCAACCGCCACTCTCTACTTTAAGCGATTTCGAACCAACGACGAATTCACCCCGATCCCCATGAAAGTGGAAACGACGGAGAGCAGAACGCAACTCGAAGGGGACCTCCCCAAACAGCCCGCTGCGGGCAAGCTGGAATATTACATCGAAGCAGAAATCGCCGGCCAGTCTATGCGGCTGCCTGAGAATAAAAACGAAAACGTCATCATCCGCTTTAAAGATCCTGTCCCAGATGGTGTCCTGATTCCCCATATCACTTTGATGATTCTTTCGATTCTCCTGGGAATGCGTTCCGGCCTGGCTGCCCTTTTCGCTCCTTACAACATGCGCCAACTGGCCTGGGCGACTCTCTGCGGCATGACGGTCGGAGGCATGATCCTGGGACCGATGGTGCAGAAATATGCCTTCGGTGAATACTGGA
>JAGQQP010000377.1 GCA_020426085.1 Planctomycetaceae bacterium
TGAGCAGGATTTTTACACCCTCCTGTTCCAGCTGACTTTGGATAATTTGTGCGGCGTCACGGTCTTCTCTGGGGAGGATCTGAGCTTGAGATTGAATCAGAGTCACATCCGAACCGAAGCGCGCGAATGTCTGTGCTAATTCACATCCGATGGGCCCTGCTCCCAGAATGGCCAGTCGAGGAGGCAGTTCTGTCAAGGAAAAGACGGTTTCGTTGGTGAGGAAACCGGTTTCTTTGAGACCTTCGATCTCCGGAACAGCCGCCCTGGCTCCTGTGGCAATTACCGCTTTTTTGAAATCGAGCTGCTGTTGTTCCACCTGGATCGTTGACCGGTTGAGGAAGCTGGCATCGCCGATGAAAACGTCCACACCCAGATCTTTGAATCGTTGTGCTGAATCATGCCTGCTGATGTCGGCCCGCAGTTGACGCATACGTTCCATTACGTGGGGGAAGTTGACAGCCACTGATTCAGAATCGACTTCAATACCCAGATCGTTTGATTTTGTGATTGCATGCAGAGCCCGGGCAGATCGGATGATGGCTTTGGAAGGGACGCAGCCTGTATTCAGGCAGTCGCCTCCCATCAGATGTCGCTCGATCAATGCCACTTTCGCACCCAGTCCCGCTGCACCGGCGGCAGTGACCAGTCCGGCGGTTCCGGCGCCGATGACAACCAGATTGTATCTGCCGTCCAGTTGGGGATTGATCCAGTCAGGCGGGTGAACCTGATTCACCAGTTGCTGATTATATTCATCGGAGGGATCAATCTGAAACGGTTCAGTCATGCTGATCTCTTACTATTGTCGTCGAACGTGGCTCAAGTCTGTTTCTGCAGTCGATTCACAATTTTTTTCACGAGCAGAGGAAAGGTTCCCAATAGAATAAAAGCGATGATCAACTGTGGTGATAAAATTCCGCGGGCACCCTGCCTGGACAGTTCCTGCAAAGTGGGCACACTCGTGCCAGCGTAGACATAAACGGCGGTGCCAGCAAGCATCCCCAGTTGACTGACCCACCAGAATGTCCAGACACGAATCGTCGTCAGGCCCATCAGCAGATTGATGAGAAAAAACGGAACTGCGACCACCAGTCGCAGCGTGAACAGGTAGAAGGCGCCTTCCTGTTCAAACTGTCGATTGAAGCTGGCAAAGCGATCACTGTAGCGACTTTGAATAGCAGCACGAAACAGGTAGCGACTGGTCAGGAATGCCAGGGTTGCGCCTCCCGTCGATGCGAAACTGACGAGCAGCAGGCCTTTCCAGAATCCAAAAAACCAGCCGTAAGATAAGGTCAGCGGAACTGCACCCGGTAGAGAGAGGCCAGTGATTCCGGTATAGATCAGAAAGGCAATCAGGTAGATCGAGACCGGGTGTCGTGCTGCAAAGTCCTGCCAGCGGTCTTCCTGAGTAGCCAGGTATTCGAGCGTCAGGATATCACGATACTGGAAATAGACCAGACCAGAAATCCCCGCCAGAACGATCAACAGGATGAGACGCAGGTATCTGGCAGACTGAGATTCACTGGATTCAGTATCGTGTGACTGCGAATCGGAATCGGCACGGTCCACCAGTGATATCCTGTTCTAAGAGATCCTGCAGTTGAGTGATTCGCTGTCGCGCCGTTCCAGAATTGAGTCGCTTTACAGGATGGCGCGGATCTTTTCCAGAAACTCTTTGTTGCTCGGGAACTTCTTAAGAGTGCTGGTGAGCTGTTCCATGGCTTCGACCGGATTCAGGGAAATCAGGCTGCGGCGGAGCATGGTGACACCATCCAGGACCTCGGGATCCAGGATTTTTTCCTCACGACGGGTTCCGGAGAGCGTGATATCAATGGCAGGAAAGATGCGGCGGTCGGACAGTTCCCGGCTGAGAACCATTTCCATGTTGCCGGTTCCTTTGAATTCCTGAAAGATCACTTCATCCATCCGGCTGCCCGTATCAATCAAAGCGGTTCCCAGCACTGTCAGAGAGCCTCCCTCATCAAATCGACGGGCGGTTCCGAACATCTTTTTGGGAATGTCCATGGCTTTCACATCCAGACCACCACTCATGGTACGTCCGGTATTACCCACCCACTTGTTGAAGGCACGTGCGGTACGGGTGATACTGTCCAGCAGAATGAAAGCGTCTTCGCCTGCTTCAGCCAGTCGCTTACCACGTTCGAAAATCAGCTGACTGGTACGAACGTGACTTTCGACATCGCGGTCCATTGAGGACGAAATCACTTCACCTTTAATGGAACGTTGCATTTCCGTTACTTCTTCGGGACGTTCGTCGATCAGCAGGACCATCAAACGGATTTCGGGATGATTCGTACTGACGGCTTCCGCGATATCCTGCAGCAGCATCGTTTTACCGGTTCGAGGCGGAGCGACAACCAGTGCACGCTGACCTTTGCCGATTGGCGTGAGCATATCCATGATCCGCATTGTGATCGGCATGGCACCCGTTTCCAGTTTGATCTGCTCAAACGGGTTGATAGGAGTCAGTTCATCGAACGGTTTGATCTGCATGTATTCTTCAACGGTCCGGCCATCAATGCTCTCGATGGATTTGAGCCGGGGACCCTGACCTCGAGTACCAGGGCCGACTTCACCGCGGATCAGAATGCCTTCACGAAGATTGTGTTTTTCGATCAGAGAGCTGGAAACAAAGGCGTCCGAGTCTTGTGCCTTGTAGTTGGATTTCGGGTCTCTGATAAATCCGTAAGCTTTGGGGTGTAATTCCAGAACCCCTTCGATGGTTCCTGAAATCGTTTCGTCGGCAGGGGCATTCGAGCGAGGTCTGCGGGTCTGTGTTCGGTTCCCTCCACCATTGCCACCGGAGCGTGATCGATTTCCGCCGCGGTTGGAATTGGAACGACCTCGGTTGCCTCCCCCCTGATTCTGGCCTCCCTGTCGTCCTGGTCCCTGGTTGGTAGTTCCGTCTGATTTTCTTCTGCGTCTTCTGCGGCGACGATTGCCTCCGGATTTGTCGGATGACTGATCGCTATCGGAGTGGTTTGAGTTATTATCGCCTGTGAATTCAGAAGAGGTATCTGACATGCTTGCGGGTTCTCTTTCAGGTTCTGCATCGCTGTGGTGGGAGTGCGAGTTTTCGAACATTTCGAGGTTTTCTTCGGCCTTGCGATGGTATTCGTCCTGCAGGGCGTCGGACTCACTTTTGTCTAAAGTGTCCTCTGTCGCGCGTTCCACTTTTTTTCGTGGTTTTGTTGTTTTTCGACGTGCAGGTTTTGGTTTGTCTGAAGTTTCAGAACTTTTAGCGGCCATACAGAAACACCAAATGATTATAAAAATAGTTACGAAATAATTAGAGACACAACTACAGCATGAACGACTCATGAAGTGACAGACAAATGCTTCAAGACTGAATCATTATCAGCAGAGATTCTGCAATGATACTTGAATGCAGCTGGCATACTTCTGAATGTGCCGACTCTTAATTCAGAGGAAACCACGTTAAAGCCGGTTCATGGTACCGGCGTGATTCTGATTTCTTGAAGAAAGACTCACACAGTGGAATAACGCGCCCGTCTGCGGACTCGACCGTCTTGGCCTGCATATTCCAACTCTAAGGACAATCGCTTTTGAAACAGTAAAGAGATTTAGCCCAGGCATTGAGAACAGAATGCTTTGACAAACTTGTTGACGAATGCCTCTTACAGGGTGATCGTCTTGCCGATATCCTTTCAGGCAAAAAATATTGTGGTCAAAAACTGTTACTAGAATTCAATCGTTTCAATCAAGTTCCGTCAACCGATAAATGGTTGCTAATAGGGAACTTTTAAATGTTTTAATAACTCGTCCCGGAATTGGTTTTCGCCTGGTTATCATCAAAGAAAGATGACAAATCAATGAAACGATTCCGGTGGCTTTCTGATGTCATTTCAACAAAACAGAAACAGCGTGCAGATTACCTTCCGAGGATAATGTTTTTTAGCCAGTGAACTGGTAAGGTCGTTTTACAACTGGTTTAGATACGTCGGTATCATTCAGTGCAAACATGAAAGAGCAATTACTTTCAAGAAGCAGGCGCCCGCCCGAATTTAACCAGGGGAGGTGCCGATGAAGACTAAAGCCCCGCCGGAAACGACTCACATACATAAAAGCCAAATGGGTAATCAGTGTTTTCTTTAAACTGACTGGTGGGTTATTGATCTCAATAAGCGGGGAGAGATCTTCATTGAAAAACGGCTTTCCTGAGATGTCTTAGTAATTCAGTGTTTATCAAAACCATCTCATAGCGTCAATACTAATCGTATCGCCAGCTCGTTCTACAGGTATCTTAACTTATCCTCAGGCAAAGTCAATTCACTATCTTGATTCTATCGGATGTTTTGTTCAGGAGCTTTTTTAAGACTTGGCAATAAACATGATTTTTCCGGTATTTCTTCAATATTCGGTACTGATATTCGTTTGAATTCAGGGTTCGAGGTTGGGAGGCAGACCGGACGGATACGCCTGCTGGATGAACTCCTGAATGCGTTCAATCCGGTTTCCAGGATCGGGATGTGTGCTGAAGATTTCCGGCTGCCGACCGGCTCCTGCAGAGCGTTTCAGGATATCCATTACGGCGATCATGGCGTGTGGATCATAGCCTGCCAGGACCATGAGTCTGATGCCCCAGCGGTCCGATTCCAGTTCATCGTTTCTGCCATACTTCATGTTTACCATGGAACCGATCATGGCCGCCATCCGGGCACTGCTGACATCTCCCCCGGCGACTCCGGCTGCGCCAGCCAGACCTTGTGTGAGTTCCTGCTTTGCCATCTGTTGCGCACCGTGTCGGGAGAGGACGTGTCCAATTTCGTGTCCCAGT
>JAGQQP010000378.1 GCA_020426085.1 Planctomycetaceae bacterium
AAGGCAGCACAGTGAAACTAGGTGTGATCCGTGCATCTAAACAGCAGACAATCGAGGTCACTTTAACCCAGAAACTGTATCGAAATTATAAATTCACCGTGAAACCGGTGGGACATGACATCTCACCCAAAAATCCAGATGTGCTGGAAGACTCGGTTCCCAAAACACGGCCTAAACAGGATGGACCTGTCGCTGCCCGCTCCGGTGAAAAAAACACGAAGGGGCGAGAATTGCCACTTGCGTTCAACCATGTTCCCGTGACGACTACGCAGAATCTCTGTATCTTGCTGGTGGGCAGCATCAACGATGGTTACTCAGTGAAAGTCTGCTATCAGGACGAAAGTGAAACCCTGCAGACACTGGAATTCAAAGGCAGTATCGAAGAGATCACCGATCAGATTATCGATATGCCCAGTCATGTCCAGATGATGATTACTGAGCGACTGCAGGAACTCAAACTGGCGCTACAGGGGAAAGCCAGTTTTCGGCTGCAGGTCAAACCATATATGCAAGGCAAGAATCGTTTTACCCGTGTCTTTCTCAGTCGAACCACAAAAGACAGATCGGTCCGCATGGTCGAACTCGATCACCACCTGGGAAATCGACCGGCCTTGAATGTCAACCAGATTCTGGGCAATCAGGTTTTCACATCTGAACTGAAGCAACTGACGCCGGCCATTCAGGAACAAATTCGAGCTGCTTTGCATCGTGTTCGCATCCCGACGATCCAGATTCATGCGGATAACCCGATTTAATCTTTCGGATATTTTGAAACGAAAAAAGCAGCTGTTCCTGATTATTAGAACAGCTGCTTTTTCATTTGAATGCTGACGCACATGCGGTTTCTTATAGAAAGCCGCGACGTCGCTGACTGCTGTAACGCTGCAAAGAATCTTCGATAATGGGAAATGCGGCGGAAGCAGACTGGAACTCTTCTACCTCGACTGTTTTTCCTTCCAGCATTTTGTAATCCTGGAAAAACCGCCTCAGCATTGCCAGCCGGTGCGGAGGCAGTTCTGAAGCTTCTGTGAACGGGTTATATTCCGGATCGTTTACAGCGACAGCCAGGATCTTATGGTCAGGCTTACCGCTGTCGATCATGGTCATCACGCCGATGGCCCGGGCATCCAGAATTGTCAGGGGGTCCACAGGTTCCTGACAGAGCACCAGTACATCCAGAGGGTCATCATCTTCAGCCAGTGTCTGGGGAATAAACCCATAGTTGGCGGGGTAATGGACTGCAGAATAAAGCATGCGGTCCAGCCTGAGCAGTCCCGTTGTTTTATCCAACTCATACTTCACTTTGGAAAAGGTCGGAATTTCAATCACGGCGGTGAAATCGCGAGGCAGGTTTTGCCCCGGAGTCACATCATGCCAACAGTGGGTCACTGTTTCTCTCCTGAATTGATTCGATAGATAACAAAAAGAACAGCCGATGTTGCGCGTCATCAACTGCAACGTATCTCATTTCACCAGTGCGTCTCTCATTCTATCCAACTCGGCCCGGATAGTCCCAGAAACGCAGCAGCATATCCGGACACAGACTAATTTACTTTAAACAGTTCAACGCGGAAGTGTAACGTCGCTCCGCCTGGAATGACCGGAGGAGAACCCTGGGCACCGTATCCCAGTTCGGAAGGAATAATCAGTTCGATTTCTCCCCCTTCACCGATCAACTGCAGACCTTCAGTCCAGCCTCTGATGACACCATTCAATGGAAATGAGATTGTCTTTCCACGACTGTAGGAGCTGTCAAATTCAGTGCCGTCTTCCAATGTGCCACGGTAATGAACGGTCACATGATCAGTTGGTCCCGGTTTAATATCGCTACCTTCACGGACAATCCGGTATTTCAATCCGCTGGCTGTGGTCAAGTAACCTGGCGTTGTTTCGTCACTCACGTAAACTTCCATTTCTTCTGATCTGTTACTTCGCTGTGGCCGGGAATCGGAACTGACCGACACCGTACCTGAGTCCTCTTTTGGTTGAAAGTAGCCTTTGCAACCAGTAAAAGTCAGACAGATTAAGCCACATAAAACTAAAAACTGAGATTTTTTCATAGACTCATTACCTTATCTACCGGCAATCAATTATACTGCGGCCGTGACATCAGTAATGGTCATTAGCGATACCATAACTAATAGGCCTTCGAGTTGCACCACCAGAGAGTCTGCCTTTTCCCGACTTCAGAAAAAGAGTCAGAGCTCCTGATTTGATGAAATTCGATGTTCACACTTCACCATGAGTGTGAACAAATCAACTTTTTTTCATATAACAAAGTTCTTCTTAAATGATCGAGAATATTCACATCCGTACTACAAAACATGAGGATATCAGCAAGCTGGCTGAATTTATTGTCCCCTTTGTGGAGCAGGAAAAAATCTTACCTCGCACATCGGAAGAACTGGATGTATTAGTGGAAACCGGGTTTGTCGCGGTGGAACAGGTTGAAGAAAACGAGGAAATTGTCGGCTTCGCATCACTGGAGATCTACTCCAGAAAACTGGCTGAAATTCGCAGCCTGGTCGTCGCCGATCATCGGCAGGGAATTGGTGTCGGTAAAAAACTGGTTTCGGCCTGTGTCGACCGGGCACGTCAAAGAAATATTCTGGAAGTGATGGTGGTAACATCCTCAGACGTCTTTTTTCAAAACTGTGGCTTTGACTTTACTTTGCCTGGGGAAAAAAAGGCGCTCTTTATTCAACCACATCTCAATGATTGAGTGGTATCGAAACAGCATTCGTTCAATCATGTATCAGATCTCGACTTCAACACAGGTCAACAGAAACCTTATCTCGCAACGATTGTTGCTCTGGTAATGTAATCCAGTCGGGGAAACTCCCGTTTCAGATAGTGGTTGCCTTCATATTGAATTCTTGCCTGAGTTGGTCCACGGCCCGCAGGAGAGCCATCACCATATCCGGAGTACAGTGCATCCACAATTTTCATATCTGCTTGTGATACGAATCCAAAAGGCGCGAATCCATAACTATCGAGCCTGCGATTATTACCATAGTTAATAAAAATTTGAGTTGTTCTTGAATCGCGTTCGCTGGTCTTGGCAAACGAGACGTAACCTTTCAGATTGGACTTTACCACCGGGTCGTCCTGAATCTTCCGATCCCGCCACTGTTTCTGAACTTCGGGATCACCGCTGATACCAAACTGCGCCATAAAGCCATCAATGACTCGAAAAAAAGCACAGTCATTGTAAAACCCGGATTGAACCAGTTTGTAAAACTGATCTGCCCCGTTTGGACTCCAGCTGCGTGTTACATCAATATGAAATGTACCGCGTGTAGTCTCCATTTTGACACGATAGGTATCAGGTGCCTGAGCCTTGAGTGAAGCTTGACTTCCCATCCAGACAGAAGAACACAAAGCGACTGCAGCAATCAGAAAGATCTTTCTTGATATCACGCTTTTCATTCCTTTTAAAGACGCTCAATGAAAATTTATATCGGCGAAAGTTTAGTTGAAACCCGGTTTTTATCACAAGATCGATTCATCCGCTCTGTCTGCACAGAAACGTAATTCTGATGATTCGTTAAAAACAAAAAAGCCGCCGCGAATCAGGGGGGGAGAATTCGCGACGGCCAGAGCCCGGGGCTGCTGACGATCAGCCCCTCTGCAGATCCCGCGATCTGCAACTTCCTGGAGTTGCCCACGAGTGGACAACTCCGTTTTCCTTAGTATCCGAGGAGAGCTTCCTCTTCTTCTTCCTGGATGATGATACGGGGAGTCACCATCATCATCAGGCTTTCTGTTTCACGTCCCACACCGGTATTCTTGAATAGACGGCTGATATACGGCAGTTTATTCAGAATTGGAACACCGGCCATACTGCGACCTTCACGGAGTCGTTTCACACCACCCAGGAGCACAGTACCACCGTCGGGTACACTGACTGTGGTTGTCACAGTCACCTGTTCGACGACAGGCTGCTGGATGGTTGTGGTTCCCAGACCGCCACCCTGCTGACCTTGCTGGCCCTGCTGACCCTGCTGGCCGGTTTGTCCGGTCTGGCCGGTCTGGCCAGTTCCGCCGGCACCACCGATACCACCAACCCCGGTTCCCACTCCGTTACCGAAGTTACCACCACCCTGCTGACCCAGCTGGCCACCCTGCTGGCCCTGCTGACCCTGCTGGCCCTGCTGGCCGACGCCGCCTGTACCACCCTGGAAGGAGAAGGTAAAGACGTCGGTGACGTTGGTAAAGTTAGGATTCACAGAGAGTCGTACATAGCGACGGTCTGCAGAGATCACAGCCGAGACTGTTAAGGAGACCCCTTCAGGAATGTTCGCGATGACAGGAGTAAAGCCGACAGCAAAGTTACCTACGGTTGGCACCAGACTGATCACGAATGGTCGCGATACGTTACTGGTCACAAAGGCAACCTGACCGTTAAAGAGTGTTACTTTCGGAGCAAACATCAGGTTCGACCGTTCATCAGCCTGAGCGGCGTTGATGAAGAAGAAGGCTTCGATGTCACTCAGAATTGCCAGACCCACATTCACACCGGCGTTTGCGTTGAAGCTACCGAATTCAGGTACGCCGATTTCAAATGATCCCTGACGGAACTGCACGTCCAGGTCGGGAGTGAATGACTCAGGTGAAGCCATCCCGACAACAGTACCTTTCTTAGGCCAGGTATCATAGTTGAGCAGTGTTCGCGTTGGCGGGTTACTGAAGGGAGCGACACCTTGTCCCCCCGTCTGACCGCTCGTCGTGTTCGTCTGCCCCTGCTGACCCTGCTGGCCTGTATTGTTGTTATTTCCACCACCATTCTGGTTC
>JAGQQP010000379.1 GCA_020426085.1 Planctomycetaceae bacterium
TGACTGGTGGCGGTGACGCTCAATCCCAGATGAGCCTGGTCGATCGAGAAATAAGACACATCGTTGCCAAAGTAGTCTTTGCGATGCGTGATACTGAACGGTTCCGGGTGAATCAGCAATTGAAATTCGTTGCACATCTGATTCGGTAACGCGCGTGGCGCGAGATGCACCAGGTTGTGGCAGACCGGTACCGCCTGGGAATAAGCGTACTTCGTTGAGTGTGTGATTTTGTATTTCATTGCGGACTGATGTCTGAGAGTTGGTGAGAGGGAACAGCGTGTACAAGGTACCGATGTGAGATTGCTTCAGACAGTTTCGGCAGCTGGTAGTCCCAGGTTTCAATCAGTTTTTCCAGTGGTTCATAATCTCCCAGGCAGTGGGTATCAGCAGTTTCCTGAATATCCAGCATGCGAACCGAATGCAGCAGAGTCATCACCAGTCGCTGCTCGGACGTGTATCCGGGTAACTCGCGATTGCGCGGCAGTCGTTCTACATGTTTGGCCAGTTGCATGAACTGAAATACCAGGGATCGCGGGTTTGATTCGTCTGTCAAAACCAGGTCGAGTACCGCTGCCAGCTGCAGATTTGACAGATAACGAGACCGGTAAGTCATCAGACTGTCGGCGACTTCCAGTACGGTTTCGAAGATCGGACTGGGAACTTCGGGCATCGGCACAAACGAATTTTTGACCAGGCTGATGATCTGCAGCGAACGTTCCACACGCCGTCCCAGTTCGAGGAAGCGAAACGCCTGGGTACGCGTCATGCTTTCCATCACAATACCGCTGAAGGCGGCCAGTTCGGTGATCAGGTCGTCGGTGATCGTCAGCACGTCAGACAGGTTGGTTGTACCATAGCGGGGCGGCTGGAATCCTTTATCGATACGGCGGATGATGCGCCAGGTATCCAGCGAGATCCGGTCGCGGACAATGGAGCCCAGACGAAACAGTTCATCGACAATGGAACGCAGCGAAGTCGACTGTGTTTTATCGAAAACTGCCGTCGGCAGGATGTGTTCGATGGGAGGCAGCTGGTTCCGCATTTTCTCGATAGCGTAACCCGGTTCAATCTGTCCCTGATCAGCAAGGCAGCGCAGTAATACAGGAACTTCCAGATCACTGGTCGAACGCGTTTCCCCACCAAGACGATTGACGGCACTGCGTAATAATCGTGCTAACGCTTCTGCCCGTTCCAGTTGTCGTCCCAGCCAGAAAATATTATCTGCAGCACGACTGGGTAATTCGGAACCACTTCGTTTGAGTGAAATGGTTCGTCCCTGTTCGTTGAGCAGAGTGATATGTTCAACGGGCTGGTCGGACAGAATCCAGGCATCTTTACTGCCTTCGCCTTTGCGAATCGAAACTTCGAGCGGGTCCAGATTAGGGGATGTGCGAGCGAGGGCACCCTGCATCACCATGTAAGAGTCACCACTGTTGACGGCATAAGCACGCAGCGAGAGATGTGCGGGCTGAATCTGTCCGCGCCAGATTGGAACGCTGGAGCGAATGACTTTTTCCTGTGCCGCGAAGCCGGAAGGATTCGACTTGATCAGCTCTGTCAGCTTTTTGGGAGTCATCTGGTTGATTGACTCGACCGAGGGATTGTCTTTCCCGCGAATTCGAAACGCAGGATAGATGGTCAGTTTTTCCAGGTTCTTCAGCACGTAGTTCAACTGGTCCGGCGCACCACACCACCAGGATGCGACGCCAGGCATGAGCAGCTCAGTACCGAGGAGAGATTTACACAAGCGAGGCATAAACGCCATGAATGCGACGGATTCAAGCAGACCGCTGCCCAGGGCATTCGCGATGCCTACCTGACCGGAACGGGCGGACTGCGTGAGCCCCGAGACTCCTAGTTTGGAAGCAGAATTCAGTTCCAGAGAATCGCAGTCGCGGCTGTTCTGGCGACGGAAAATGACATCGACGGGAATCAGGCCGCCGAGAGTTTTCAGCATCACCTGGTTTTTACGGACGGCGAGGTCTCCCCCTTCGACCAGGGTGTAGCCCAGGTAACGAGCCAGATAAGCGTCTTCAAAATAATTCGGGCTGGTCGGGCCGTGACTGAGCAGGACGACCCGGGGGTTTTCCAGACTTTGCGGTGCGAGCTTTCGCAGTGTTTCCTGGGCTGCGATAAAGAAGGGAGCCAGCCGTTCGACATTGGATTGTTGAAACAGTTCCGGAAACATACGCGACGTCAGAATCCGGTTCTCCAGTGCAAAGCCGATTCCGGAAGCGGCTTCGGTACGGTCTGCCAGAACCCACCACTTCCCGTTGGGAGAGCGGGCCAGGTCAGCCGCATAAAAGTGCAGAAAGCAGTCGTTGCGGAGTTGATCCCGATGGTAGGCTCGGAGAAATCCAGGGTGGGAGTACACCAGTTCCGCCGGCAGATCTCCCTGTTTCAGCAGTGTCTGTTTGCCGTACAGGTCTTTTAGAATCAGGTTGAGCAGATGCGCTCGTTGTTTCAACGCCTGGGAAATCGTCTTCCATTCGGCGGATGAAATCAGAAAGGGGATTGCATCCAGTTCCCACGGGCGGGGCTGGTCTTTGGGAGTCACGACACCACTGTAGGCGAAATCATTGGCCTGCACGGTACGTTGTGCCTGTTGCCAGCGATGTTCAAATTCTTCACGTCCGATGTTCACAACCGCATCCAGGAACTGCTTCGCATGCAGTCGCGGTTGCCCCGAGTCCAGCAGGAACTCGTCGTACACTCCTCCAGGAGGAGTGTAACCCTGGAAAATGTTGTTCACAGAGAGCGGCGGTGTGGACACGGTTTACAGTTTTCCTAAAGGTAACGCGATGAATCAATTGTGGGCGTGGCTGCATCCGGCAGGGATGCAGACGTCAGGCGAGCGGTAAATCCTCAACAGAGCAGGAACCGGTTCCTCCTTAAACCCAATACTCAGTTAGAGTAATCTTACACAATGCCCCGGTTTCGGCGAAGGTCAAGTGTCATCGGAAACATGGCATTTTTTTCATCTTCAGGTATTGAACTGGCTCCTCCTGTGTGTCCCATCTTGAAAAATCGAGCTGCGCGGCGGCTTTCCGCCTCGTACGCATTGACTGGAAAAGTTCCGGGATTATTTCCGCCGGGATGACCGACATGATATGTACAGCCACCGATGGAACGATTCGCCCAGGTGTCTACCAGATCGAAGACCAGTGGTTCATCCACGGGAATCGTCGGATGCAGGCAGCTGGGGGGCTGCCAGGCCCGGTATCTGACGCCGGCTACGAATTCCCCTTCCGTACCAGTGGCATGCAGTGGAATTTTACGTCCGTTGCAGAGCAGGATGTGGCGTCCATTGGACATTCCCTGGACTTTGACCTGCAGACGCTGTACGGAAGAATCGACAAAGCGGGCGGTCGCACCGCCGGCGGGTTCTTCACCCAGAACATACCACGGCTCGATCGCCGTTCTCAGTTCCACATGAATTCCCCGGTACTGCATTTCTCCGATATGAGGAAAACGGAATTCAAAATGCGGTCCGAACCAGCTGGCGTCCAGATCGAAACCTTCTTCATTCAATTCAGAGATAATGTCTTCAAAGTCCTGCTGAATGAAATGCGGAAGCAGCCAGCGATCGTGAATGGACGTATTCCAGTCCACCAGATCGACTTTGTAGGGTTTGTTCCAGAAACGGGCGACGAGTGCCCGCAGCAGCAGTTGCTGAGTCAGGCTCATCTGCCAGTGTGGCGGCATTTCAAATCCGCGAAATTCCACCAGACCCAAACGGCCGGTAGAACTGTCGGGGGAATAAAGCTTATCAATACAGAACTCGGCGCGGTGCGTATTTCCGGTCAGGTCCACCAGCAGGTGTCGAAATACGCGGTCGACCAGCCACGGCGGGCAATATCCTTTTTCGGGAATCTGCTCGAAAGCGATCTGGAGTTCGTATGTCGCATCCCGCCGTCCTTCGTCCACGCGCGGTGCCTGACTGGTCGGTCCAATGAAGCGGCCGGAGAAGAAGTAGGACAGGGAGGGGTGATTATGCCAGTAAGCGACCAGACTTCTTAAGAGGTCCGGGCGACGCAGAAACGGGCTGTCATGCGGCGTATAGGAGCCCATCACAAAGTGATTGCCTCCGCCTGTTCCGGTATGGGTTCCATCCAGGTCAAACTGTTCAGTTCCCAGTCGGGAATGGCGTGCGTCTTCGTAGACTCCGGATGTGATATCGACCAGTTCCTGCCAGTTTTTGGCAGGGTGGACGTTGACTTCGATCACACCGGGGTCGGGAGTGGCTTTGATATGCTGCAGCCGATAATCGTTCGGAGGCAGGTAACCTTCCACGATCACGGGCATTTCCAGTTCTGATGCGGTCTGTTCAATTTCAGCCAGCAGCTCCAGGTAGCTTTCCAGATGATCCACGGGAGGCATAAAGACATGCAGAACGCCATCACGCGGTTCAAAACACATTGCGGTGCGAATGACCGATGGTTCCAGCGGTGGTGCTTCTGCTTCGGGTTCCTGTTCCAGGTCGATGGCATCAAAGCCACCCCCGGCACCGACGCGCTGCAGTACCTGATGCTGTACGTTTCCGGTGACATGCTGCGCGGCCTGATGATGTACCGACTGCTGTCGCAGTTGATCGTATTCGGGTAGATCGCCGGTGGCTTCGAACGGCACAACCGGAGTGGGCGCGTATTCTCCCGGCTTGGGAGCCGGTAGCGAATCGAGTGGCAAACGCAAGCCCATGGGAGAATCGCCGGGAATCAGAAACAGCTGTTCTGAACGGACAGGCCAGACGCCGCTCATCCAGCGGGGTTTGGCATTCCACCATTGATGCATCAA
>JAGQQP010000037.1 GCA_020426085.1 Planctomycetaceae bacterium
ACGATACAGTAGAGATCCCTGCTTTTCACCCCCTGAAAGAACTGGCAGTCTGCAGCGACGCTTATCCGGTCGGTTATTTCTTTCAGTGTCCGGACTGCCGCAAAGAATTACGCGTCCATAAAAAATACCTGGGCAAACAGGTCAGCTGCAAATTCTGTCAGGCCCCCTTCTCCTTGAAAATTGATGCCAGCAAAGCCGTCTCCCAGGGATTCTACACCCAGTGTCCGCACTGCCGCAAAGAATTGCGCATCGCCCACAAATATCTGGGCACGGTCGCTGCCTGTAAATTCTGCCAGGGCCACATCCAGCTGCTTGAGAAACCCGCTGACCCCGTAGATCAATAGTCCGGGAAAGCCCGCTTTTCGAAGTCATCAAGAATGATTCAGGGCTCCGCCTGCGTCGTGGTGGACTCACCTTCCTTTTCCCAACTGATATCGGCCTGAGCCGGGCGGGTCTTATAAAGCGTCCCGTCTTCCTTGAACAACAGTGCGACATTCAGATGCCACTGCGTCCCATCTTCGCGCTGCCACAGATCACAATAGTAGATCGATGGACTGGATGAAAAATCACCGGAGATCCCGGCCTCGTTCAACTGACGGACAGCCTGTTCTTTGGGAGTTCCCAGGGGCGCAATTTCGAGGATTTTTGCTGACTGCTCTTCAAAAACCAGCGGAGCAGGCACAACCGACCTGAAGCCGGTACAGGCAGTCAGACTCACGACACACAACAGACAGAACCACAGTGCAAGTCGCCAGTGTGGCCCTCGCCTGTTACCCTGATCCGATTTCATGCCTGCCTGCATCAACTCCCTGCCTCCGTGATCGGGGACTGACATCTGAAGTGAAACCTGCTCCCATGCCGGCAGGTTCGGCACGCAATATAACAGATTCCCTGTTTCAGGCGTACTGCAATTTGAACTCTTCCCAGGGATCCCCCTGACCAGGTTGAGCGAGCTCTGAACGTAAAAAAAGCCAGGTTTGCTCATCGAACAGACCCGGCGTTTATTGTCTCTCAATTAACTCGTCAATCAACTCAGAGATTATGCTGCTAAAGCGGCCTGGGCAGCTTTCACAATCTCATCAAAGATCTGTGGCTGATGAATTGCCAGTTCGCTCAGTGATTTTCGGTTCAAAGTGATCCCGGCTTTGGTCAGACCATTGATAAACTGGGAGTAGTTCGTACCCCGTGCACGACAGGCAGCAGTGATTCGAGTCACCCACAGAGCACGGAATTCACGCTTACGAACGCGACGGTCACGGTATGCGTAAACACGAGCCCGAACCAGGGTTTCCTTGACGGTTCGCAGCAGTTTACTGCGGCCACCATAATTGCCACGGGCTTCTTTGAACAGTCTTTTCTTGGCTCGACGTCGAGCGGCACCTTTTCGAACTCGCATTATTACTTTCCAACTGTGATATTAAATGTTGATTCTGTCAGCACTTCACCCAGCTCAGTCAGCCGGGAGCACGGCAAAGCTTATGAACTGGGACGCAGGGCATTCACAATCAGCTTTGCTTCAGCGCCAGTCACTACACCATCACCGCGAAGTCTGATTTTTCGCTTAGGGCTCTTCTTACTGAGAATGTGACCGCGAAACGCTTTCCTGTGCTTGGCTTTACCAGAAGCGGTAATCTTGAACCGCTTCTTTAATCCTTTATGTGTCTTTTGCTTAGGCATTTTATTTTCTATCTTCGTAAACGTTTCAGAGACACGGCTGTCTCTAAGAAAACAGAGATCCAGTCATCAATCCTGAGTCAAATTCTTTACTTTGAGTTTCTTCTCTACGCGTTCTGCACTCTTTTCACGTAGAATCCTCAACCAGAAAGATCACATCCGTTCATTGCATCAGTGCAGACTGATCTTCAAATGGGAGGTTGATCGGGCAGTATAATCAGCCTCACATTACTTTTTCCACCGAAACGGGGTGAAAAACCCGGTGACTTCGTAGAAAAAATGACGGATTGACTGAAAATCGGCACTCGTTCAATCAAATAAGGAATCTGGTGAGCTGAAACATCAGCAGATCCTGATTGATATTCGAAGCTTAATACAATTCTTCTCTGAAGTACAGCCCGACACAATACCGCGAAACAGACAAAATTTAACTTGTCGCTGCTTCCGTTTTCTTCAGACGTTCTTCAATTACATCACGGGGAATAGCCAGCATTTTCTCAATACTGATGGCTTTGTGCCCTTTATACACTCCCGGGAACGCTGTGAAGACCGGGGCCCCTTCCAGCTCCACAGTCAGGCTCTGGGAACTCCCTTTGTTGCACATGATCACATCACCTACAGCCAGATTCAGAACTTCGCCTGCAGTCAGTTTACTATTGTCCAGTTCAACACGCATCGAAATCTTTGACTTGGAGACACTGGCTTCCAGATTCAACTGCTGCCTCAAATCCGGTGACTTCTTTTTATAAGCAGACCACGTATCGGAGGTCAGCTTATTGGAGAGAGGTTCGATCGTATTAAAGGGAATACAGAGATTGATAATCCCCCGCGTTTCGCCCATCGTGACTTCAAAAGAAATCAGTACGATCACTTCGTTGGGAGGCACAATCTGTACGAGCTGAGGATTACTTTCAACCTGGGAGACCCGCAGTTTCCAGTCACACAGGTTACTCCACGCCGACTCAATCCCTTCGATGGCCAGCCCGGTAATCCGGGAAACCAGTCGGATTTCAATTTCCGTCAACGCCCGGTTCGGGTAGGCACCATGCGAGTGCCCATCCCCGCCCAGTAACCGGTCAATGATCGGGAAAATGATCGACGGGCTGATATCCAGGATGATGTGTCCGTCCAGTGTTTCTGATTCCAGCAGATTGAAACAGGTCGGGTTTTCCAGACTGAAAACAAACTCACTGTAGGTCAACTGGTCGACACTGATCAGCTTGACTTCAATGATGGAACGCAACATCCCACTGAGGGCAGCACCAAATTCACGACTGAAGCTTTCATGCAATGCGCGAAATGCCCGCATCTGTTCTTTGCTGACACGCTCGGGGCGTTTGAAGTCATAAATACTGATCTGGGAATTGAAGTCGGTATTGCGGGTCGCAGGACGACTCGATCCGCCACCGCTGTTTGCAGAGGGATCTAACGCCGATAAGAGCGACTCGACTTCATTTTGACTGAGTACGTCTGCCATCCCTGGCCTCCCTGAAAATTGAACCACATCGCGGGCCGACTGCCCGCAACAGGATTTCAATCATTGATCTAACTGCTACTCTCGAATCTGCCCTGCTCCATGGGCCACATATTTATAACTGGTCAATTCATTGAGTCCACAAGGACCGCGTGCGTGAAATTTATCGGTACTGATTCCGATTTCCGCCCCCAGTCCGAACTCTCCACCATCATTAAATCGCGTGCTCGCATTGACGATGACAGCCGCCGAATCGACCTGTGTCGTAAATTTTTCTGACGCTGCCAGTTCGGTTGTTACGATCGACTCGGTATGTCCCGATCCATATTGATGAATGTGCCGGATTGCTTCATCCATGTCGTTCACAATTTTGACCGAGATGATTTTGGCACCGTATTCCGTACCATAATCTTCTTCTGTCGCCGCTTTTGCCCCTGGTGTCAGCTCCAGCGAACGCGGACAGCAGCGGAGTTCAACTCCCTCTGCCTTCAGTGCTTCTGCCACTCGTGGATAAATCGTTTCCGCAACGTCCACATGCACCAGCAGACACTCAGCCGCATTGCACACACCGGGACGCTGACATTTACTGTTTACTGTAATCGACTCCGCCAGATCCGGATCGGCTGATTTGTCGAGATAGACATGACAGACGCCGTCGAAATGCTTAATCACCGGCATCGTCGCATCACGGGCCACGCGTTCGATCAGCCCTTTTCCGCCACGGGGAATCGTGACATCAATGTATTCATGCAGTTTCAGGAAATGTCCCACTGCTTCACGGTCTGTCGTTTCAACCAGCTGGACAGCCTCTTCCGGAAGACCCACGTCGCGCAGTCCTTCCTGCAGCAGCTTATAGAACGCGATATTGCTGTGAAATGCTTCTTTTCCGCCTCTTAAAATGACCGCATTTCCACTTTTGACACACAAAGCAGCCGCGTCAATGGTCACATTCGGACGTGATTCATAGATGAAAAACACGACCCCCAGAGGCACCCGTACCCGCGTGACCAGCAGGCCATTCGGACGAATGTTGCTGTCGATGACTTCCCCAATCGGGTTCGGCAGCGCGATGATCTCTTCCAGTGCCGTGATAATGCCCTGCAGTCGGGCTTCGGTCAGGCGCAGGCGATCAATCGAAGCTTCCGTCAGGCCATATTCCGGAGCCTGTTTGAGATCGACGGCGTTTGCTTCCAGAAGTTCCGGTGTTCGTTCGCGAATCAGCTCGATCATGCGGCGCAGCCAGGCATTTTTCTGATTCCCGTTCGAGGAAACCAGTTTCCGTGAAGCCTCTCGTGCCTGAGATGCCAGCCGTTCTGTATATTGAGCCAGGTCTTGTTCTGTCATGTCACTCTTAATTGATTACGGGTAGATGGTTAATGTGTTCATCGACCATCCTGGTACGTAAAACACGTGCAGTTCTCTGAATAGGACACCCTGCGCGGCCCTAAGGTGCGCACCGTGCCTCCACAGGCTAACTGCCTGATTGACGGTGTTCAACATACGGGAGTATCAAATATCCGCCGAAATGTGTCAACGCGGGATCACAAACGCTGATTCTGACTTGATTTCAGGCTAAAACTTCCAGTCGGAGTAAAGTTTGGACCGGAAATCGTGCCATTCTGCATTTTTGGTTCGGGAACTACAGTTCTCTGCCATTTCCGCTGACCATTTATCCATCATCCGCAACCGGTCCGACATAATCCGTACGGTATTGAACACAACCTTCTGAGCACCTTTGGCTCCGTCATTCAACATCTGATCGAACTCTCGACCTGGAATCCGAACCACTTCCACATCAGAGACAGCAACCACGCTCGCCGAATGAGGCGCCGGTTTGAAAAATGACATTTCGCCAAAAACAGACAGAGGGTTTAATGTGGTGAGAGTCTGTTCGCTTCCATTGGCCAGCTTCTTACGCACCTCACAGGTACCACTTTTAATGATCCAGAGATAGCGTGTGGAATTTCCTTCATCCAGAATACGAGCGCCTGCAGAAAACTCTTCCGATTCAGAGTAATAGAGCAATTCTTCCATTTCAGTTGGTGTCACAGTCTGAAACAGAACGCAATCATTGATCAGTTCCTCTGTTGATATCATTTTAATTACCTCGTAAGCGTCTTAAGTAAAATAAATGTGAATCCGGGTCCGAATTGAACTTTACGAAAAATCATGGCGGGATTTCAGATGCCTCCCAGAACGGTGGCACGCCCTACCCGTCCGATACCCAGTATATAGGCGGCAACGCGCAGAGACACTTTTTTATCGGTAGCAATTTTCCAGACCAGCTTAAAACTGTCATTCATAATACGATCTAATTCCGAACGTACACGGGATTTTTCCCAGCTGAAATGCTGTCGGTTCTGAACCCATTCGAAGTAACTCACCGTCACTCCCCCGGCATTAGCCAGAATATCTGGTACTACGATAATCCCGTTCTTATCAAATATTTCGTCTGCTTCCGGGACAGTCGGATTATTGGCTGCTTCAATAATGCATCGCGCTTTGACTTCCTTCGCGATATCTTTAGTCAAGACTCCGCCTAAAGCCGCAGGAATTAACACGGTCACATTGGATGTGAGCAGTTCCTCATTCGACAAAGCTTCCGTTTCCGGAAATCCTTTGACGGCTCCGGTGTCCTTAGTGTATTCGATCAGCTTGGGAATATTAATCCCATCGGCACTGTAAATTCCGCCACTGGCATCTGAGACGGCGACAACCTTGGCACCAAACTCATCCAGAAAATGAGCCGTATAGCTTCCGACATTGCCAAATCCTTGAATCGCGACTGTCACTCCCGTCATATCAATTTTCATATGATCCAGTGTATCGCGCGTCACCATCGCCACTCCACGACCGGTTGCCTCTTCACGACCATCGGCTCCGTGCAGTTCCAGTGGTTTTCCTGTGACACAGGCCGGGTTAAATCCCCGGTACTTTTCATACTGGTTCATGATCCACGCCATGACTTGCGCGTTCGTTCCCATGTCCGGTGCCGGAATGTCTTTGAGAGGACCGATCACATCGTAGATCTTATCGATGAATTTACGGGTGACTCGTTCCAGTTCGCCTTGTGACAGTTGACTGGTATCGACGGAAATTCCCCCTTTGGCACCGCCATAAGGAATATTCACCAGAGCCGTCTTCCAGGTCATCAGCGAGGCCAGCGCCAACACTTCATCTCCATCGACCTCCGGGTGAAAACGCAGCCCCCCTTTCATGGGACCACGCGAACTGTCGTGTTGGACGCGATAGCCGATATAGGTCGCGATCTCACCATTATCGCGCTCGATGGCCACTTCCACTTTGACTTCACGCTCCGGGGTTCGCAGAAGATCCTGCATATTCTTCGATAACCCAACCTGGCGAGATGCCTGATAAAAATAACGACATGCTGTTTCGTAAGAACTCATTACATCCTGTCCTGTCTCATCAACGCGAGCTGATATCTGAAAAAACCAGGGAACTGACTGGTTCGAAGCGTTGTTGACTGAACGCTAAATTCCAGCTGACTCGCTCCTGATTTTCAATTCGCCGTGAATGCCAGTTCCTGGTCAAATAATTAAGAATTCTTCATACTTGAAAAGAGTAGGTCACGTTTTGTACTTAAAGTCTTTGAAAATCAGAGAATCTGCACTTCGAAACCGAAATCAGAGCTTCCCCTCAGATTTGTAGTTCGCGATATAATTATGGTTGATTAAAAGGTCATTAAACAAACTGCTAAACGAAATCGAATAATCCATACATTCATCAATACCCGGCCTGAGAGCCAGATGTTTCTATTAACGCAAGGGAGCCAGCGCCTGTCGATCTGCCGGCGGTTCCAGCTGCGAAGGAACTTCGCGAGACCAGATTCCGGGGACATCCTTTAGAATAAACAGAGCCAGTTCACGAGCATATAAGGCATGCCCTTCACGTGAAAACTGAGGTACATTTTGCAGATAGTAGCGATCCGGGTTCTGGATACTTTGAAACGTGCGTGAGGTATCACAGAAAGAAAGATTGATCTGTCGAGAATACGTCTCCAGCAGTTCGAAAGGAAAGCGGCTTCCATAGGTCACTCCTTTGCGAACTCCCAGCCGAGCCCGGGCCATTTCTCCACTCATCGCAGTCTCTGACACCTGCCAGGGCTTAGGGTAGGATGCGAGAATAAATCGTGAGTAAGTTCCCTGCGATATCTGTTGAATATTTTGAATCGGCTCCAGGGTCTGCCTGACGTAGACTGACCAGTCGGGAGGATGATCTTCCAGCCACAGATATTTTCCCTGCGGTGTATCAATATCACGATCCAGTCCCGCAGGTTGATTTTCGACCCAGTAATCTCCGAGCCAGCGAAGCAGATAACGAGAGACAAAGAATTGACTTTCCAGTCGTTCTGGTTCGTTAAACTTTTCAAACAGCGGATGCATCGAACACAATGGCAGCCCTGCATCACTGATCTTTGTATAACGTCGCAATGCATGATCGTCGGCAACATCGGACATGTCAAAATGGAACAGGATCAGATCAGGCTGCAAACCCAGCAGGGAATGCCTGAGATGCAGATACGACATCAGTGGGCTGGCATCAGGTACGCCGGCATTGATGACTTCGACCTTCAACTCAGTCCGCTTCTGCAACAGTGCTTCCAGCCGGGAGCAGAATGTATCCTCGTCTGCCATCTCCGGTGCCAGTACCGTCTCCCCCCCCAGGCAGACAATTCGAAAGACCCCCGCAGGTTTCGGGATCGCAGGTTCCGCCCCTCTGAGCCCCATGCTGTTGATTGAAAACTGAATCGTTTCTCCCGTATCAGGATGTTTGCGGGAAACCTCCTGCAAAGGCCGGATACGGTGGTAACTCACATCAGAAGGAATCAGAAACCCTTCGGAATCATAGCTGCTGACAGAATCCTGATCACGATATTCCGCCACGCGCAATGCGACCTCACTCCCAACTGCTAACAGGATGAGAGTAATCAGTGCCAGCGTAATATGTTTAAGCCAGCGCAGAGGTGAGCGAATGATCTTCAATTATCAGAAACCGATGTTAAGATTTTAAGCTGATTCTACTTAAAGAATGCGTTATCCCCGGCCATCCAGGCTGGAAACAACTCAGGAAGTGCGACCATTACTTCTGAACAAATACGAAGTGGTTGAGAAAAACCAGTTGCAGATATTTGTTGAGAAATCCGCGGGGATTCTAATTTTGATCCTGATTTACAGCAATATGAGTCTGAATGTCCGCACTGGTTGATCTGAGAAGTTCCATATCAACCGCATTGAAAAAACTGTTGTGAAAGCCTAACTTGCATCATTCGAAACAGGATGCTGTCAATCGAATGTCTCACTCTCCCCTTTACCGGTGATCCAGACTTATGAGTACAAGCCCCTCAGAGACCGCAGCTAAAGTCAATTCTGAAAAAGCGTTACAGCTCGTAACGGAGCTTATGGCAATCCCCGGCAAAAGCGGTGAAGAGGGACAAATCGCCGCGGAAATCAAAAAACGCCTGCTCAAAGCGGGGCTGTCTGAAAAATTAATTCAGTTTGATACCGCTCATAAGAAAAGCCCGATTGGCGGTCAGACCGGTAATATGATTGTCAAACTGCCCGGTACGCTGCGGGGACCACGCCGTCTGCTGATGGCCCATATGGATACCGTCCCCCTGTGTGTCGGAGCAGAACCGGTCAAAAAGGGAAACCTGATTCATTCCAAAAGTGCTCTGACCGCTTTAGGCGCGGATGACCGTGCTGGCTGCAGCGTGATTCTGAACGCACTGCTCACGATTCTCGAACAGAAACTCCCGCACCCACCACTCACCTTCTGCTGGATGGTCCAGGAAGAAATCGGCCTGGTCGGCGTGCGTCTGCTGACAACCAGCAAGTTGGGGAAACCCAGAATGTGCTTCAATTGGGACGGCAAAATGTCAGATATGGTCTGCATCGGTGCCACCGGTGATTCCGGCATGCTGATCCGGATTCAAGGCATCGCCAGTCATGCTGGTGCGCATCCCGAATGTGGCGTCAGTGCCGCCGTGATCGCTTCCCGTGCGATTGACGATCTCTACACCAATGGCTGGCATGGACTGGTAATCAAAGGCAAGAACACAGGTTCCAGCAATGTCGGCGTAGTCGAAGGGGGAGCCGCTACAAACGTGGTGATGCCCGAGTTGACCATCAAAGCCGAAGCCCGCAGCCATAATCCCCGCTTCCGCCAGAAAATACTGGATGAATTCAAAAAAGCCTTCCTGAAAGCTGCCAAATCAGTCAAAAACAGCGAAGGAAAACAAGGGAGCGTTTCTTTCGAATCTTATTTGAAATATGATTCGTTCCGCCTTCCGGAAGAAGAACCCGCTGTGCAGACCGCACGACTTGCGATTAAAAAACAGGGGGGACAGCCGGAACTGACTATCGCCAATGGAGGTCTGGATGCCAACTGGATGACCGCCCATGGATTTCCTGCGGTCACACTGGGCTGCGGTCAACAGGACATTCACACCACCAGCGAAACCCTGATGATTGATGAATATCTCAAAGCCTGTCAGGTCGGACTGCTGCTGGCGACGGCAACAGAATCAGACTGAATCAACACACACCAATGACACCAGATAAAAGTTAAAGACTCTGATTGAATGAGCGACTCATCCCTGCCCTTCAAAGAAATGTGGAGCAACCTGCAGACACTGGTCAATCACCGGCTGGAAGAGGCACTCGATCAATCTGCTGACTGCCCGCCGATTCTCAAAGAGGCAATGTCTTACAGCCTCTCTGCGGGCGGAAAACGGTTACGTCCCATCCTGGTGTTACTCAGCTGTGAAGCCTGTGGCGGTGACCTGAAAACAGCTTTCCCAGCCGCCTGTGCCATCGAAATGGTACACACTTACTCTCTGATTCATGACGATCTGCCGGCAATGGACGACGATGAACTCCGTCGTGGATTACCAACCAGTCACATCAAATTCGGCGAAGCCAATGCGATCCTCGCAGGTGATGCTCTCTTGACCCGTGCCTTTGAACTGCTTGCAGATCAGATCGAAGTAAAGTCCTGTGCAGCAGCATGTTGTGTCGACCTGGCAAATGCCGCTGGCGCGGTAGGTATGGTCGGCGGTCAGGTCGCCGATCTGGAATCAGAACACCTGGAAAATCCCACACTCGAAATTCTGGAAGCCATTCATAAACGAAAGACGGGCCGACTGATCTGCAGTGCACTAACCATGGGAGCCCGTATTGGTGGAGCAGATCCTGAAACGCTGAAAAACCTGGAAAGATACGGCACCTGCATAGGATTGGCATTCCAAATTACTGATGACCTGCTTGATTTAACCGGTGATGAAGAAAAAATGGGAAAAGGCGTGCGAAAAGACGCTGATCACGGTAAATTAACCTACCCCTCCCTGATTGGCGTTGAAGAAAGTCGACGACGCTCTCAAAATTTGATTGAAGAAGCGTGCCTCTCGATCGCCCCACTTGGGAGCCACGGCCAACGATTGGAAGAACTGGCCCACTTTATATTAGAACGAGACCACTGATGAACATCGAAATTCTACCACGGATCAAGTCGCCACTTGATATGAAAACTTTATCCGGGACTGAACTCGAAACGCTGGCTGCAGAAATTCGCGAAGTTTTGTGTACGGTTGTAGAAGATCGCTCGGCACACTTTGCAAGCAACCTGGGAGTGGTGGAACTCTGCATTGCCCTGCATATGTCTTACGATTTTTCCAGAGATCGTCTGATCTGGGATACGGGACATCAGATTTATCCACACAAACTGCTGACGGGACGCTACTCTCAAATATCGACCATCCGTCGTAAAGGGGGCCTGATGGGCTACCCTAACCCGGAAGAGAGCGACTACGACCTGTTCATGACCGGACATGCCGGTGCCAGCGTCTCCACCGTTCTGGGACTGAAAGCGGGTGATGATCTGATGGGAGAGTCAGATCGTAAATCAGTGGCCGTCATCGGAGATGGAGCACTCCCTTCCGGTGTCGTGTTCGAAGCCATGAATAACGCTGCCGGCATGGATCAGGATGTACTCGTCATTCTCAACGATAACAAAATGGGAATCTGCCCTCGCGTCGGCGGACTGGCACAATACCTCGACAAAGCACGCGTCGCCCCCTTTTACAATGGCCTGAAACGGGATGTCTCCTGGCTCCTGAATAAACTCCCTGTCGTCGGCGAGTCCATGGAAAATACACTGGGCAGCTTTAAAGAAGCAGTCAAGGGCTTTCTACACGGCGGCATGCTGTTTGAAGAAATGGGCTTCCGCTACATCGGCCCTGTGGACGGACACGATATTGAATCGCTGTCCGGATACCTGAAAATGATCAAGAACATCAAAGGGCCCGTCCTGCTGCATGTCTTGACCGAAAAAGGTCACGGATTCGAGCCGGCAACCAACGATCCTGTTTCGTTTCATGCCCCGGCTCCCTTCCAGAGGAATGAAGAAAACGAAATCGTGCCTGTAGAAAAACCAGGCAGCAGTTCCCCCAAAGCCTTCACCGATGTTGTCAGCAGTTCCATCTTCCAGGCCATGACCGATAACGAACGGGTCGTCGTCCTCACGGCGGCCATGTGTGCCGGTAATAAGCTTGGAAAAGTCCGCGACGGCTTCCCCGATCGCTTCTTTGATACCGGGATCTGTGAAGCGCATGCGGTTGCCTTTGCAGGCGGTATGGCCAAAGCAGGACTGCGACCAATCGTCGATATCTACAGTACGTTCCTGCAGCGCAGCTTCGACCATATTTTCCAGGAGGTCGCTCTGCAGAATCTGCCCGTCACCTTCTGTATGGACCGTGCCGGAATCGCCGGTGAAGACGGTCCCACGCACCACGGCGCGTTTGACAACAGCTATATGCGGTGCTTCCCGAACATCGTCAACATGTCCCCCGGAGACGCGTTGGATGTCGAGCCCATGCTCGAATTTTCGCTGCAGCATGAGGGACCAGCGGCAATCCGCTACCCCAAAGCAGCCGCTGACGCAGTCGAACGCAAAGTCGCACCTGTGGAGCTGGGCAAGTCCGAAGTCTATGTCTGGGGCAAGGATGGAATGCTCATCGCTTTCGGCTCGCTGTTCACCAGTTGTGTACAGGCAGCAGAAAAACTGCGGGAAGAAGGACTCGACGTCGGCGTCATCAACGCCCGGTTCTCAAAACCGCTCGACACCGAAGTCATCCATCAGGCGCTGTCGGAATCGGGCTTTGTGATTACCGTTGAAGAAGGTACACTTTGCGGCGGTTTCGGTTCTGCTGTTCTCGAATCGGCAAACGATGCAGGTTTAAATACCAGTCACCTCAAGCGGCTGGGAATCCCGGATCGTTTCATCGAACACGGGAACCGCAATGAATTACTGGCTGATCTGGGACTGGATGTGGACGGTATCACGGCAACGGCCCGTGAACTGGCACAGCAGACCAAAGTAGCAATCAACGATTAATAACGTCTCGCATTCTCCAATCAGTATGGACGCTTGATTTACGGAGCATTCCGCATGTTTTCACTGAGTTCTGTTTCTTCTGCACGGATTCCCGGTTTACTCTGTCTGGCGCTGGTCGCCTTTGTTCTGACAGCATCTTCGGCCCCCGCTTTCGCGGAAACCTATGAATTCAGAGAACCTGTTCAGGACGCGCGTACCTTCAATGTGAACTCCACCGTGCGGGTCAAAGGACAGCTGGAAACCGCGATCAAAACCGGACAGGCCCGCTCGCTGGAACTCGACGTCGATGGGAAATTTCAGTACCTCGAACGACGGCTGCCCGGAACCGGACGCGATGCAGAAGCCTTTCGCTCACTCCGTTATTATGAAGCAGCAACCGCCACCATTGATGTTCAAGGGCAGAAAACCTACGCCCGTGGCAGCGACAAACATCGACTCATCGTGGCGGAAGGGACCCTGGAAGGGCTCTCGCTGCATGCCCCCAACAGTCATCTCCTGCCTTCCGAACTGGAACTGCTGAACTCCCCCGGAGACAGTCTGCCGGTCCTGGCATTATTACCCCAGTCGGATGTCGAAGTGGGCGAAGTCTGGACTCCGGACCGCTGGGTTCTGCAGTCTCTGACCGGCCTGGAAGCAGTTTTAAAATCCGAATTAACCTGTCAACTCGATTCCGTGGAAGAGCAGCTGGCGACCATCAGTTTCAAAGGCAGTATCGAAGGAGCCACCGTTGGTGCCCAGACGACAATTACCGTCAAAGGCAAACTGCAGTTTCGCCTGGACCACAACTATATCAGTCAACTGGAACTGCAGCAGACAGAAAAACGCTCGGTAGGCTCCGTCAGTCCGGGAATGAAAGTGACAGCGGACGTCAACTGGACCCGCACTGTCGCGACTGCCCCTGGCCCGCTCACCGATGAAATTCTCGCTACAATTCCGCTGGAGACCAGCCCGGAAGCCAAATACCTGAGCTTTGAACCACCGTGGGACGTCCGGCTGCTGCTGCCTCGTGACTGGTATGTCTTCCATCAGACAGGTCAGGTAGCGGTTTTACGCCTGCTCGATAAAGGGAGCCTGGTCTCACAGGCCAATATCTCAAAGATCCCGACTGTGAAACCAGGCGAGCACACCAGTGAAGAACAGTTCCAGCAGGATATCCGCTCTTCTCTGGGTGACAAGCTTGTCAAGATTCTGAAAGCCGAAAACCTCTCTACAGACGACGGACGGTTCATCCACCGCGTCACCGTTGCCGGGAAAGCCAACGACATTCCGGTTCAATGGATTTATTACCTGTGCGCGGCTCCGTCCGGCAGACAGATTTCGTTCGTCTTCACCGTCGACGAAAAACTGATCGATGAATTGAACCAGCGTGACACGGACATCGTGTTGAGCCTGCAGTTCCTCGAACCGAAACCAGCGCCCGTCCAGGCAACGCCCCTCGATGGCAATAAGCGGAAATAGTCCGGATCGCTTGCCCGCAGTCGGTCCCTGAGGTACGAATTCAGGCTCAAAATCCTCACGACCAGTGTAATCGGTCATTGAGTTTCGTGAGAGAACGGGGATTCCTCTGCTCGCCCCCACGGAATGCGCACTAAACTTCAGTACCGGGTTCCCATGCTTTCGTTGTTTCCAGGCAATGAACCACAAACCAGTTTCATCCAAAACGATTTCCTTCCCGGACAGGAAGAGAAGTATGACGCCAGTTCTCTCAACATCACTTTCGACACTACCAAACGAATTACTGATCAGTTTCGGTGCAGGACTGCTGATTGCGGTCTCACTCGGATTCGCCGCCGGCTATTTCCTCGGAAAGAGTGCACCGGTCCGGAACCTCAAGCGGGCCCAGAAACATCTGCAGAACTGCTATCAACACGTCAAAGAAACTCTGGACACGGCCTGCGCCGCCTGCTCACTTCTCGAAAAATTTCCGGGAACCATTCTGACCAGTGACCAGACACGGGAATTAAATTCCCGACGCACCAGCCTGCTGTCACTGATCAATCGACTGGTAGAACGAAAAAATACAGAGCCGGACAACATCCCGCCTGTCAAAAAACAGGAGAAAAAGAAACAGCAGGAGTTCCCGGCGTTACAGTGGGCCTTCCAACCGGAACACTCGCATTTAAAACTGCCTGACTCTTCTGCGTTCGAAGCCAATCTGGAAATGATGCTGCTGGCGGGAACAGCCACGGAAAACAACTGCGGGCTGTTACTCGTGCAGATGAATCAGCATGATCAGCTGAAAGAACGGTTTGGGATCATGGCTCCCATCAAGTTTATGAAAACCCTGTCGCGATTGATCATGCACCAGGTACGAGACGAGGACGTCATCTGCCTCTGGAAATCAGACATACTGGCGGTCCTGTTCCCGGGTGTCGAAGTCGATGCCGGACAGGTCTGTGCCGAAACGATTCGCGAAGCAATTCGCCATCATCACTTCCGACTGGAAAGCAACAGCCCCGAAGTCGTTGTCACTGCCAGCCTCGCCTACCTCAACTGTGTTCCCGGCGATTCTGCCGAGCTGATTCTGGAACGTGGCTTACACGCATTGGCGCAATCCCAGAAACAGGGCCGCAATCAACTGATCATCCAGGACAGTCATTCTTACGAACACAAGCAGGCGATTTGAAGCAGCCGAGC
>JAGQQP010000380.1 GCA_020426085.1 Planctomycetaceae bacterium
GACGGACACATTAAAAGATCGATTATCCGTGATAGTATTCTCAAAGATTTCCACATCATCTGTCGCCATCAACAGGATTCCGGTTCCTGCCGGGACGGAGGCCACCATATTCCCCGCCGGTGCAAAGTTTGCCAGGTTATTCTTAAAAATCCGATTACGAAACAGCCTGACATGCCTCCCGTTTTTTTGAGGCAGCCCGGGCAGATCGAACACCAGCAATCCCCCGGTATTCCCGGTCACGACGTTGTCATACACGTCTGCATTGACGGTATTCTCAATTTCAATTCCGGCGACATTCGCTTCCGCACGACTGTTACGCACAATCACATCAGTCGACTGACCGACATAAATCCCCGCATCGGCGGCACCGATCGCCACACAGTTTTCGATCAATACATTTTTGCATTGCACCGGATAGAGCCCATACGCCCCGTTCGTCTTTTTCGGCCCCCCCGTCCATTCCGTGCGCACACCGCGAAACGTGACATTCTCAGCCCCTAAGACTTTGATGGCATTGTGACTGGTATCTTCCACGGCGAAATTTTCCAGAACCAGGTTATCCCCGCTCGCCAGCAATCCAAAACTGCCATCGGTCTGATTCTTGAATGAGAGAACCGATTTCTCATGCCCCTGTCCGCGAATGGTCACATTATCGGTGACCAGATTTAAACCGGAGTGTAAGTCATAGGTCCCCTCTTTCAGAATCAACACATCACCGGGTACCGCCTGGATCAGTCGCGACTGAAATTCAAACCGAAACTCAGGTCCGGGTGAAAACGTATAAGTAGATGCTTCCAGCTTGAAAGCCTGTTTTTTCCCGGCTCCTGCTGGTTCAGCTGCACTCAATATGCCGCATCCCAGAACCAGCCCCCACAGAGCCATCGCTCGAAAAACTGTCACCCGATGATAAAGCGCCATATCAAAGAAACCTGTTAAGAAATGAGATGAAGTGAATTCGTTATTTTAAGGCAACTGTCAGACCGGTTCGTAACAGATTGCCCAGTGATGGCTTCGTATATAAGTCCAGCAGACGCCAGCCCACCGCTTCCGGATTGGGATGCGAAGGGAACCAGACCGGCTGAGGAAACAGGGTGAGCGGACCAGAGAGAACCGTTTTTTCCACACCCGCCAGAAAGTAAGTGTTATGGACGTTTCCCATGCCACTGACAACATCCTGCAACGTTGCCCCCGGTGCCCCTCCCCAGGGGGTCGACATGAACGCGTAATTCAACGCGGGCCAGTGATTGATTCCAACCGCGCCGTATTTCAACTTCCCGATACACCGTTCAAGCGTCGTTTGTTCTGATTTGCGAAAGGCAGCGGGAACCGTAATCGTCGCACATAAGGTCCCCCAGACATCCCGGTTCACAAATTCCACCGCCCGCTCCAGAAATTCCGCAGCAGACGTCGCCTTGAATGTTGTCTCTGCACAAACACAAACGAAAGATTCTTCCTGAAACAGCTGAGGCGACTGAGCAGGATCAGCATCGCGCAGCAGCTTCCAGGGCAGATACTCCTGATCGTCAGGATCAGAACCGGCAAAACGCCGCCAGCGTTCGGCTGCCCCCGGATAATAGGCATAACGTCGGGGAATCTGCTGCAGCTTCTGCTCAATCATCGTCATGAACCGATCCCGATCCGGCCAGTCTGCAGAGGTAACGATGACTTTGGTCGCCAGACAATTAAAGGAGGCATTGTTCACAATCGAAGCCGCGATGTTTTCCGCCTGAAACTGCAACTGACGCTCTGAATATTGACCGGGAACAACAATCCAGGGAGAGACATTTCCCAGCTCACTGGTCACGGGAATCTGTAGACGGGGCTGATGACTCGCTTTTCGGGTACGGCATTCCTCCGGATCGCTGCCCCACACGATCGCATCATGCGTCTGTGTCGAACCGGTGATATGAATGCGGTCGATTGCTGCATGTTCAACCAGATAAGCGCCGGCTGCTGCTCCCCCGTCGACAATCCTGAGTAACCCCGCAGTGATCAACGGCGCAAACGATTGTTCGAACACCGGTTTGAGATACGCATTCACCGGATTCATCTTCAACAGCACCCGCTCGCCATCCTGCAACACTTTAGTTAACACATCGGTCGCAGGGATCGCAGAAACGTTTCCCGCCCCCAGCACGAGAGTCAGTGGTGATGCTGTCGTTTCAGCAGGTTCAAAACCGGTCAGATCGAACAGGTTCTCCGCGCTGATCTCCTCGCGCAGCCAGGCTTCTGCGTACAGTCCGTAGAACACCAGAGAATCATAAATCCCCGCAGTCGGAAACACGGGGACGCGAAGCGGCGCTCCTGGTTTTGCGATCGGCGATACCGGTAACCGCGGCCGACCTGCCGCTTGAATCGCTTTGAGACTGGTCAACAGCACTCGTAGAAATCGAGCCACTGAAACTGGTCCTGCCAGAACTTCTTCTGCGCAGGTCGTGCTCTCCCGTGGGATTCGCTTTGCTTCACAAGCCAGATCAACCCAGTCTCTAGCTGCCTGGTACAGACAAGACAGACACTCTTCGGTCAACTCGATTCGGCGGGCAACAGACAGACCAGCCCCGCTCCGGCTGGTTTCCGCCAGTTCATCCAAAACCTGATCCAGCTCAGGCTGATCTACTTTTGTCGCGTGTTGCTGATGCAGGATCGTTGTCTCCCCGTTGAACCGGAGAAATTCCACTCTTCGAATCACACTGACTCGAAACCGGAGACATTATTTCATGAAATGACATGGATAACCGGTAACGTTACCGTTACAATTACCTGAATCCTAAACCCGCCTCATCTGGATTTCAACAAAAATCTGAAAAATCACCGGTCCTGCATGAGCACAGGAAATTCGATGTCAAAATCGAAGCTGCCTGACTTCAGAATCCGTGGGAGTGATACTTCTGACTCCGTTCGTATTGGGAGCCACCATGAGTTCGAGTGAAACCGAAAAGATCCCTGCTAAAAAAGAGATCAGTTCACAAGATGCGATCCTCAAGGCAGCCATCGCAGAATTTGCGGAGCGAGGCGTGGAGGGTGCCCGGATCGAAGCGATCGCCAGAGAGGCGAAATTCAATAAATCGCTGATTTATCGCTATTTTAACGACAAACAGGGTCTGTTTGAAGCAGCCCTGCAAAGCAAACTCGAAGAGCGAAACGAGAGTGTCGCAAAAATCCCTAAAGAGATTTCCGAAGTCCTGCAGTTCTATTTTAAGGAAAACCTGCGCGACCAGAATTACGTGCGTGTGCTGCTCAATGAAGCACAGCAAAACGAGGGGGAACCGCTGATCGATGATGACTGGCGGAAGGAATACTACCATAACCATATTGAGCGGCTGAAGCAGGCGCAAACAGCGGGAGAACTCTCCGATGAGCTGGATCCGGTCTGTCTGATGCTGATCTTCACGGCTCTGGTCTTTTTCCCCGCCACGCTGCCTCAGCTGGCACAATTAATTTCCGGCCACAAAGTCGACTCGGACGCATTTCAGAAACTCTGGAGCAACTGCCTGCGGACCCTCACCAGACTGCTGCAACCAGACAATCTCGATTCCGTTTAGACGCTCAACTGCAACGAAACGTAAACTAATTAAAATATCACACTTACAGAAAATGCTCTAAAAAACGCACCCTAATCAGACCTCGACCTCTGAAATCAAAGGCGTGCACTCCATGAGAGTTCCCGTTCTTTCGGAATTCCGTTGAATTTAGACCAACGTCCGACGCTCATTAGACGTAATAGTTTCTACTGGACTCTGGAAACAGGGTAAAAGTCTCTGCATCGTATGTTTCTGATAAATCGATCACTGACAGACAGTTGGAAAGGAATCTCCTGGAAATGTCACCTTGTCCTGTTTTCTCTGATCCTATAATATCAAGCGGCTGACATTAGTGAGTTTCTGGATGACTTCAGTTCTCTCTAACGGTTTTTCTATATCACTTCAAATCCAAGCAACGGACGAAACTTATGAAGTTAAATCCTCCCTCAAAAGCAGCCTCTGCTCTCAGTCTTTGTATGGTTCTCCTTCTGGGAACCGCGATTTTTGCGCAGCAGGCGACAGTCTCTGATTCAGCCAGTGATTCGACCACAGCCAAACGGGTCTGTGCGATGGTCAGCCGCTTCCACATCAGCGGTAAACCGATCAATGATGAAATTTCTCAGAAACTGATGAAACGTTTCATCAAACAACTCGATCCACAAAAGCTGTATTTTTACAAATCAGATATTGAGGGTTTTGAAAAGGACAAAACTCAGCTGGATGACAAACTGGCTGTAGGTGATGTCAACTTCGCTTACGAGTCTTTTGATCTGTACCTGAAACGTCTTCAGGAACGGATGGATTATGCTCAACAGCTGGTCGATGTCGACCACGACTTCAGCGTTGATGAATCGATTATCGTCGACGCCAAGGAACAGGACTTTGCCAAAGATCAGACCGAGATGAATGAACGCTGGAGAAAGCGTGTCAAATACGATCTGTTGAACCTGATTCTGGAAGACACCAAACTCGAAGAAGCACGCGAGCAGTTACACAAGCGTTATCACAATAACCTGCGAACGATGGCTCAGACTGAAAAATCTGAGAAGCTGGAAATGTACCTGAGTGCTCTGACTCACTGTTTCGATCCTCACTCCAGCTACATGTCTCCTCAGACACTGGAAGATTTCCGGATCAGCATGGAACTCAGCCTGGACGGGATCGGTGCTGCTCTGCGTTCTGAAGATGGTTTCACAGTCGTTGCCGAAATCGTACCCGGCGGTGCCGCTGATGCTGACGGACGCCTGAAAGCGGGTGACAAAATT
>JAGQQP010000381.1 GCA_020426085.1 Planctomycetaceae bacterium
CAAAAATACCAGCAGCCAGTCAGAAGCGGAATACCACGACCTGCCGCACAAACAGGCCGCATGAATCTGGTGACGGATTCGAAGGCAGTCAACAATACGAGAATTCCGGCATCGCCTCAGCAGAGAGGAGTCGATGTGCGGAAATCCGAGTCAAATCCTATCACTCCCTTAGAGCGTCCGAAGCAGACAACTACTGATTCCACAGGTCAACCAGTCAGTAAACGGGCTCCCTCCATCTGGGGGACCTTTGGTGCGTTACTGGTTGTGATTTCGATCATCCTGGTAGGGGCAAAGTTATTTAAGAAGCATCATCCGCTCGGGTCAGCGGGCCTGCCTCGAGAAGTGATGGAAGTGCTGGGAAAGAAACCACTGGATGCCCGGCAGACCATTCACTTCGTCCGCTGTGGTTCCCGGATTCTGATTCTGGGTTCTTCTCCTGCCGGGCTGGAAATGCTCAGTGAAGTGGTTGATCCGGTTGAAGTCGACCTGATCACGGGCATGTGTCGCGAAGGCGCTGAGTCGGCTCGATCCGCGAATTCATTTCGTAACCTGTTCCAAAGCGTACAGAAAAAAGAGGAGCCACGTTTCAGACGTCCCGCACCGGAATCGCATCACGACGCGGAGGAGCCGGAGCCGGTTCGACGTCCGGAGCAGGAACCTTTTGCAGACTATGACTCGGCTGTGAGCCGTTTACAGCAGAAGCTGCTGCATTCTCCTCGCCAGTCCCTGAATGAGCGTGCGGAGTCGGATCATGCATAGCCGGGGGGGCGTTCCAGAACGAATCACAGCGAAGATTCTTGTCTCAGCAGTACGATTTCTGCTGGTCATGCTGTGGCTGGGACTGATTGCGCAGGGAGTTCAGGCACAGCCGCCTGCTTCGAATCAGGCATTATCCAATCAGGGAGTCACCAGCCAGAACCCGACTCAAACGCCGGTTCAGCCGGTATTCATGCCTCAAGATAACCAGCAGGGGGGGGCAGGCGTTCCCGAGATGCTGGATGTCGAACAGATGACATCACCTCAGGGCCTGAATTCCACATTGAAGCTGTTTCTGTTGCTGACAGTGTTGAGCCTGGCGCCTTCGATTCTGATCATGACGACGAGTTTTATTCGTTTTGTGATCGTGTTCGGGTTACTGCGACAGGCACTGGGAACCCAGCAGCTGCCTCCTAACCAGGTGCTGACAAGCTTAAGTCTGTTTCTGACAATCATGGTCATGGCACCGATCTGGGAAAAGGCGTATGAAGAAGGGATTGTGCCTTACACGAATCAGACGCAACAGTCACCGGTTTCACTCGAAGTGGCCTTTCAGAAAACGGTCGCGCCTCTGCGGAAATTCATGAGCGATCAGATCGAGTTAACCGGTAACAGTGATACGGTCTGGATGTTTCTCGATTATCAGCAGCCTCTGCCAGGCTCTCCTGGAGCGGACACCTATCAGGCTCCCAAGGATTATGACGAAGTACCGCTGACCGTATTATTGCCCGCGTATATGTTGAGTGAAGTGAAGACGGCGTTTCTGATCGGTTTTCAGTTGTATCTGCCTTTTATTGTGATCGATATGGTGGTCAGTTCCATCCTGATCAGTATGGGGATGATGATGCTGCCCCCCGTTTTGATTTCCTTACCCTTTAAAATTCTGTTGTTTGTTTTGATTGACGGCTGGTTACTGACGGTCGGGATGTTACTGGAAAGCATCAGGGCCGTCGGTTGATTCCGTGCGCTCGGATTGCGCCCGGATCTTACTTAATTTCAGGTAAATGTTATGGATACTTCCACTGTTCTCGATCTGGGACGTGAAGGATTACTGATCATGCTGGAGGTCAGCGGTCCGGTCATGCTGACGGCTGTTGTTGTCGGTCTGGTGATCAGCATTGGACAGGCCGTCACACAGATTCAGGATCAGACTATCAGCTTCGTTCCCAAAATTATCATGATGGTGCTGGCGATCCTGTATACGCTCCCCTGGATCACTTCATTAATGGTGGAATACAGTACGAATCTGATTACCAATATTCCCACACGTCTTTAACTGTCGGTTTAGAATGAACCAGGGAAACTGCGAGCCCCGTGAGCGAACTTCTCGATCAATATGTGATGAATCCGATCCTGCAGCTGGCTCCGGGACAGCTGTTACAGTGGGCGATGCTGCAGTTTTATGCGTTCACACTGGTGGTCGTGCGGATCAGCGGTCTGATGATTATCGGGCCTGTATTCGGGCAGCCGATTTTTCCCACGAATATCCGAATTCTGCTGATTCTGAGTCTGTCGTTGCTCATTACCCCCACATTGCATGACCAGACGACAGTCGGCTTTTATCAGCTGGACATCAACCAGGATCAGCGGCTCAGTCAGGATGAAGTTCCAGAACATCTTCAGGATCGGTTTGAAGATCTGATTATCACCTCCGGTCGCCAGGCAACTCGGGAGTTGACGGTCAACGATTATCGATTCGTGACGCGGATGCCCAATTCCCTGCTGGATTATGCCTGGTCTATTCTGGGGGAGTTGACGTTAGGTTTTTCGCTCGGGCTCGGAGTTTATATCATTCTGCTCAGTCTGCAGATGGCAGGCCAGATGATCGATCAGCAGGCCGGGATGGCGCTCGGTGAAGTCTTCAATCCCGGCTTCGATATGAATGCTTCACTTAGCGGACAGTATCTCTATTTTATCGGGATCACTGTATTCCTGCTGATGGAACCGGTTAACGGTCATCTGTTAATGCTGTCGTCCCTGATTGATACGTTTCAGGTTTTTCCGGTCGGGGAAGGAATCGTCTCCACAAATACACTGGATCTGCTGCAGACGCTGATGCATCAGTCACTGGTACTGTCAATTAAGGTGGCCGCGCCTCTGCTGGCAATCAGTGCATTGATCTCAATTTCAATGGGTTATCTCGGGCACACGGTCCCCCAGATCAACGTGCTGGTGATCGGTTTTCCGATTCGAGCGATGATCAGCCTGATCGTACTGGTATTTACCCTGTCGGGGGCGGCGGACATTGTCGTGGAATCCATTCCCTCTGCCATTGATCAGTTAAGCCGCAGTGCTGTTTTATAAATTGAATTGAAAACGTTCCGTTATGGCTGAGAACGATACAGGAGAAAAAACAGAGCAACCCACAGATCGCCGGCGCAATGAGGCCCGCGAGAAGGGGAACATTGCGAAAAGTACCGACCTGAATGCCGCCGGAATGATGCTGGCAACGGCGGCTGTTCTGTATTTCTTTGCCGTCAATCTCAGCAGCGAAATGAAAAACCTGATGGAAGTTTCATTGACGACTCCTGTCTGGCTGCGAGTCGATCCCCCTTTGCTCATCGAACGTTGTGAGTCCATAATCAAACTGTTCCTGGAGGGTACGGTTGTGATGATGGTGGTGCTGTTTGTTGCTGCTGTTTTCCTGAATATCGTTCAGGTGGGCTTCATGATGACCCCGGATGTGCTCCAGCTCAAGTGGGAGCGTTTGAATCCGATTGAGGGAGCCAAGCGGATTATTTCTATCCGCGGGCTGGTGAAGCTGGGAGTAAGTCTCGGCAAAATCTGCCTGCTGGTGCTGATTGCGGTCTGGTTCAGCTACCTCGTATTTCCCAGTTTTCTGGGATTAATGGGCGCTCCACCCGAAACAATTCTACGAGACATTTTTAATTCCACCATCGAACTGGGACTGCTGCTGGCACTCGCGCTGATCATATTAGGCGGACTGGATTATGCCTTTCAGAAGTGGAAGCATGAAAAAGACCTGATGATGAGCAAGCAGGAAATTCGTGAAGAAATGAAGTCGATGGATGGAGATCCCCTGATTCGACAACGCCGTCGGGAGGCCCATCGCAAACTTGCGATGTCGCAGGAACTCTCCAAGGTGGCGACAGCAGATGTCGTGATTACAAACCCGACACATATTTCGATTGCGATCAAATATGATCCGGAATCAATGCCGGCACCGGTGGTGGTGGCGAAAGGGGCAGGGGAGATCGCATTTCAGATCCGTAAGATTGCCAACGAACACGGAATTCCCATTATCGAGCGGAAAGCTCTGGCTCGTCAGATGTATCGCGACGTCAAGACCGGGCAGGAGATCCCCTTTGAGTTATATGAGGTCTTCGTCGAGATCATGGCTTACGTTTACAACCTGACTGGGAAAACCATACCGGGGCAACGTTAAATCATCTGAGTGTTAGCTGCGACATTCTGTCGGTAATGTGAAGGGGGAATCGGTTTGGCATCCGGTATTCCAGCACCAGAAGAACTCTACTTTTCAGTAACAAAAACGGGTTTTCCTGCAGTACACTCTGGTGTTTACGTTCAATACTCACCAAGATATTGAAGTGGAAGCAGGTATTGGATTTACGTTACTGAAGTTTGTGAGGTGGTTGAATGCGTTGGGAACATCCGGTTCAGTTCGCATCGCAGAGTGATGTTGGCTTTCGGCGCAGGAATAATGAAGATTCCATTTCCGTTCGTATCTGCAAAGATCAGGAAAGCTGGCGCGACCACGGGCATTTTTTTCTGGTTGCCGATGGTATGGGAGGCCATGCCGTGGGTGAGCTGGCAAGTAAGATTGCCTCCGAAACAGTGCCCCATACCTTCTTCAAGAATAAGCCGGGACCTGTTTCGAAATCATTGAAATCAGCGATTGAAGTGGCGAATCAGGTGATCAATGAGCGGGGGATGGCCAATCGTGAATTCATGCGCATGGGGACTACCTGCAGTTCTTTGTGTCTCTGCCCGGAAGGCGCTGTTATCGGTCATGTAGGCGACAGCCGCGTCTACCGTGTACGTGAAAA
>JAGQQP010000382.1 GCA_020426085.1 Planctomycetaceae bacterium
CGAAGACGCGTTTTGAATTCACTGATCCGCTGATCAGATTTTGTCAGATTTTCTGTAACTTTCCCGGGTTCAAACAGGTACACTAAGCAGTACCCAGATTGTATCTGACTTAATCTGACTTAATTCTTCTATCCGTTTTCCCATACCGGAGGTCTTCCGTGGCGACTCTGATTTCCAAATCCTTTCTGCAACGTGTAACGCTGACGCTCTGTTTTCTTTCGCTTGGTTCTCTGGCGCTGGCTCAAACCGATGAACCGCGGGCTGAGAAAGTCGACTGGAATAAGCCGATTGCTGTTGCGTCGATCGCCAGCATCGACCGGGTTCTGGATGACATCGATTATGTCTTTGCCACTGTCAACAAGCCCGAATATCCGGCAATGATCAAAGGGTTTCTGGCACAGTATCGCAACCTGGAAGGCCTGGATAAAACAAAGCCGCTGGGAGCCTTCGTATTTCTGAATGAAGGCATTTCGCCGCAGCCTGTTGTCGTGGGATTCATTCCGGTCAAAAGTCTGGATGAACTGACACAGACTCTGGGCGAAGTCGGTTTCCTGCTGAATCCGGTTGAAGGCAAAGAAGATCGCTACACGCTGGCGTTACCAATGTTCAGTCTGCATATCAAGATGGCCCATGGCTACGCTTTTCTGCACATCAAAAGTGAAGCGCTGGAGAAAGAGTTTTACAACCCTGATGAGTTCACCAGTGCCCTCGCCAAAGAGTACGACATTGCCGGGTCGCTGTTTCTGAGTAATGTCCCCCAACCCATGCGGATGATGGCCGTTGATCTGGTCAGTGCCCGTGTGGATGAACAGCTGCCACAAAAGCCGGGCGAAGACGATTTAAAATACAAAGGTCGAAAAGAAACGACCCTGCTTATGCTGAAGCAGTTTGAGCGCGTCGCCCAGGATGGCGAACAACTGACGATTGGTTATAACCTGTCGAAAGAGAATAAGAACATTCAACTTCATCTGGGAGTGAAAGCACTGCCAGGCACACCACTGGGTAAAGAATTTGAACAGTTGTCGAAAACATCCAGTCAGTATTCTTATCTACAGGCTGATTCAGCAGAATTGCTGGGATATACCATGCTCCCGCTCCGGAAAGAAGTAGAGCAGAAGATGATTCTGGATCTGATCGAAAAATCCAGCAGAAATATTCCACCGATTCTGCTAGGCGATGATGCCAATCCCGGACCGGTCGCTAAGATTCTGGATTCACTCAAAGCAACTGTTGGTTCTGGCAAACTGGACGGTCATGTTCAGATGCAACAGGTGGGTGAAAAGAAAGTAGCATTACTGGGCGCAGTAAAACTTTCGAACGGAGCACAGTTTCAACAGGGTCTACAGGAGTTCTTCGAATTGACCAGCCAGGCTGGTGATACAAAAGGTGTTGAAGGCAATATCGCAGAAGTAGAAGGGGTAACCATTCACAAAATAACCCCCGACAACCTGAAGGAAGATACGAAAAAACTGTTTGGTCAAAAGCCGGTCATTTATATTGGCTGCAGTCAGGACGAGTGCTGGGTAGCGATGGGGGAAACAGAGAGCCTGGAACTGTTGAAAAAATCCATTTCGACAGCCAAAAGTCATGCTCAGGATCGCAAACCGGGTACCGCTTTCCTGCTGTCAATGAAGCTGGCAGCCATGATTCCACTGGCTGAGGAGAGTGCAAAAAACCCAGAATTTGTTGAATCTGCGAAAGTGGCCTTCGCTTCCGGTGGCGATCTGATGACCATTTATCCTAAAATCACGGCCGATCAAGCCAGCCTGAACCTGGAATTCGGTGAAGGATTCATCAGGCTGATTTCCTTAGCCATCGTCAACCGCAAGTAGCCTGTCTTCAGATTTACAGTCGTGTCTTCTGATCTATGAAGCTCGCTGATTCTGGAACAGGCCCTGGAATAATTCACCTGCCATGTCTGAACCAGAATCTGAAGTACTCCCCTATCTGACAGAAGGTTTACCGGGAACCGGCGGTGAATTAAAACAGACGCCTGAAGACTTTATTGTGGAGGAAATTCCAGTTTACGCCCCTTCTGGTGCAGGCGATCACCTGTTTCTCTGGGTGGAAAAACGGGATGTCTCGGCGCAGTTTCTGGTAAAGGTTCTGTCAGAACAGTTGAACGTCGATTCTCGCGAAATTGGTGTAGCCGGTCTGAAAGATCGCTGTGCTATCACACGACAGATGGTCTCAGTTCCCGCCGAATGCGAACCACAACTGGAAGGTTTTACTTTTGAAGGAATTCGCATTCTACAAGCGACTCGACACGAACGAAAACTGAAAACGGGGCATCTCAAAGGGAACCGCTTTACGCTCTTGTTGAAAGGGACGACGGAGAATGCGTTCGCCAACGCGAATGCCATCCTGGAAAAAATCAAAGAGACCGGCTTTCCCAACTACTATGGGACTCAGAGGATGGGCCGTGATCATGAAACGTTGCGGATGGGAATGAAGCTTTTAAAAAATGAGAAGGTTTCTCCCAAATACTTTCGGAACAAATCATTAAAGCGGCTGGCTTTGTCGGCGGCGCAGTCCAGCCTGTTTAATCGGGTGCTGTCACAACGGGTCTCAAATCAAAGTCTGCATACCGTTCAGCGGGGCGATGTCATGCAGGTCACTGAATCAGGGGGTCTGTTTGTCGTTGAGGATGTCGCTGCGGAGCAACAGCGGTTCGATCAACGGGAAACCGTCATCACCGGGCCGATTTTCGGTCCCAAAATGAAACAGCCCACCGACGATGTTCTGGACACTGAGACTGCCATCCTGCAGGAGTTCACCCTGGAACCTGCCTGTTTTTCGCGTTTCAAAAAATTGACTCCGGGAGCCCGCCGACCATTCCTGATCTGGCCTGAAGATCTTAAAATCAGTCAGACAGAGGACGGCATCCAGTTTGATTTTACTTTGCCTTCCGGCGTGTATGCGACTATGCTGCTCAGGGAATTTATGAAGAACGAGACGGCTGTCATGTCACCGGGCGACTCGTTATGAAAGGAAGCCGCTGTGAAAGTTCTGATTGATCAGGGACAGATAAATTCGCGCGTGATTGAGCTGGGACGGGAACTTGCCCAGGAATATCAGAATCGCCCCTTAACCATCATCGGCATTCTGGCAGGCAGCCTGGTGCTGCTGGCTGATCTGATCCGGGCGATTGATGTGCCTCACCAGGTAGGAGTCCTGCAGGCCTCCAGTTATCGGGGGAAGTCAACCACGCCGGGTGAATTGCATGTGAATCTGGATTATCTGCCCGACCTGACAGACCGCGATGTTCTGCTGGTCGATGATATTTTTGATACCGGTAAAACCATGCAGACCGTGCTGGCGCAGATTCAGGAACAAAGTCCGCGGTCACTGAAGTCAGCCGTCCTGCTCTGGAAAGAAGAAGCAACGCAGGTTGAACTGGAACCCGACTACCATTGCTTTAAAATTCCCGATCACTTTGTAGTCGGTTATGGCCTGGACTTCAACAACGAGTACCGGCATCTGCCGTTCATTGCATCTTTGGAAGGCTCGGATCTTGCTTAACGTCAATTTGTAGAACGCACACAACCCGCGTGCGTTCTACAGAATTCACGAACGATTACACATCCAGATTCTTCACGTCGAGTGCATGTTTCTCGATGAACTCACGACGTGGTTCCACGATATCTCCCATCAGGACGCGGAATATTTCGTCAGCAGCGGCAGCATCTTCCATCCCGACCTGCAACAGAACCCGGTTTTCGGGATCCATACTGGTATCCCAGAGTTCTTCCGAGTTCATTTCGCCCAGCCCTTTGAAGCGGGTCAGCTTGAGGCCTTTTTCACCGATGTCTCGCAATGAAGGCAGGAGCTGTCTGAGGTTACTCAGCTTGACCGCACTGCTGCCATTGTTGATGCAAAACGGATAGATCGGCTCGCCGTTCCGGTTTCCGGGAGAATAAAAATCTTTCAGCTGGATGCCGTAGCCTTTGAGCTTCTGCAGCAGATCATTGATCGTGCGGATTTCATGCAGATCAGTCACCTGCAGGGCACCTTCTTTGGCAAATTCATCTTCATCGTCTTCGCTGCTTTCCGCTGTTTCGGCCTGGCCGTTGTCATCGGCAATCTGCAGTTCATCGCCGCGTTTGGCTTCTTCTTCTTTCAGGAACTTTGCCATCTCGTCCTGTGATGTGAACCAGAACTGCTGCTTGCCCAGGAAGATTCGATATTGAGGTAACAGACCTTCTTCGGTCGCAAAATTCAATGAGAGGAATTTCAAATCGATACCACGCCGGTCCAGTGTTCCCAGCGGCTCTTCCAGCTCAGAAACCAGGTTCACCAGTGTCTGCAGCATGTCCCCTTCAAAGACGGTTCCGTCTTCGTGTTCCAGATTCGCATCCGCAAGAGCCAGTTCAACCAGCTCGTTCATCATTTCATCCTGCGTCTGCACATAGCGGATTTTTTTGCCCTGGGTCACACGATACAACGGTGGTTGTGCAACATAGACACAGCCATTGTTGACCAGTTCCCGCATGTGACGGAAGAAGAAGGTCAACAGCAGCGTACGAATGTGGCTGCCATCGACGTCAGCATCGGTCATCAGGATGATCTTGCCGTAGCGACGTTTGGTCACGTCGTCAAAGGCTGCTCCTGGAGGAACACCTACCGCTTTGAAGATGTTGGAAATTTCCGCGTTATCCAGAACTTTGACCAGCTGTGCCTTTTCCACATTCAGGATCTTACCACGCAGAGGAAGAATCGCCTGGATATTGGAATCGCGTCCGGTGTCTGCCGAACCGCCGGCAGAA
>JAGQQP010000383.1 GCA_020426085.1 Planctomycetaceae bacterium
AAAGACCGGAATCTGATTCCGGGAATCGAAAAGATCAACGATGCCGACGTGGTTCTGTTCAGCGTACGACGTCGCGTGCTGCCTGAAAAAGAAATGCAGGCGATTAAAAAATACGTGAAAGCGGGCAAACCTGTCGTAGGAATTCGTACTGCCAGTCATGCCTTTTCCCTCCGTGGCAAAGAACCTCCCGCAGGTTACGCGGACTGGACCGAGTTCGATGCGTATGTTTTTGGCGGCAACTATAAAGGCCATCATAAGAACGATCTCAAATCGATGGTGACCATCAACCCGGCACAGAGAAAAAATCCGATTCTGGATGGCATTCCCGACAAACCATTCCCGCAGGCTTATTCGCTGTATGAAGTCTTACCGCTGGCAAAAGGAACCACCGTCCTGATGACCGCGGAAATTCCCGGCAAACCGGTCGAACCAGTCGCCTGGACCTTCCAGCGCAAAGATGGCGGGAAATCGTTTTACACCTCATTAGGGCATCCGGGTGATTTCAAACAGCCCGAATTCGTCAGGCTGCTGACGAATGGAATTTACTGGGCTGCCGGTCTCAATCCGGCGAACGTCAAAATTTCGGAAAAAGTTTCGTTGAATGAAGCGCCTCACTGGTCCGTCGTCAATGTTCCCGCAACCGGAGCTGCTGCAAAAACCGACCAGAGTCGCTGGTATCGTTGTGTGGTGCGAATTCCCGCAACTTGGCGTGCCGGCAAACCGTTGCTGCTGAAAACGGGGAACGCTGCCCCTGCGAAAGTCAATGCCTGGATCAATGGTGCCCCTTTAATGCCGACGGAAGCCGGTTTTCTGATTGATCGTCAACCGGTCTACGAGAACGATGCCAACCTGGTGGTGTTGCAGATCACAGGAGAGTCCGGCGAGAGCGACTTTGCATCTGCACCGCAGTTGGTTTCCAGTAAAAGTGCACTCCCTCTGGCAGGCCGCTGGCAGTACAGGGTCGGTGAAGATTCTGAATTTGCCAACATGCCTTTACCGGCAAAGTTCGGTACGGTTACCGACATTGTATTTCAACCCTGAACGAAATCTGCAGCGAACTTCACTCTGCCTGGCCTTTGAACTTCGAACCGTTCTCAGTAAAGAACTCAAGCCAGCCCGCCATCAGCGCAGCAGCGATGGATTTCTCTGATTTGTATTCAGGCAGAGTCTGACCCCAGTAGAAACCGATCCAGCCGTCCGCGTGTTTTCGGGACTTCATCAGAAATTCCTCGAATTCCTGAGGCGAGCTTTTGAGCGGGAACGTCTCTTCTATCACCAGCGGTTTGCCGATATCGAAGCCTTTGAGTGTTTCCATCGCCTCGTCGACTTTGCCCGATTCCGGGTAGAGGTGCACGCAGATGAAATCCAGATGCTGGCTGACTTTGTCAGGTACGAAACCGGACCGCAGACCGGGGCGATCCAGACTCCAGGGAACCATGCCGACAGTGATCAGGTGCCGCGAATCTTCCTGTCGAATCGCTTCGACGAGTGTTTTGATCCACGCCGCTGCGATTTCCGGACGGGACCGTTCATCGGGGCTCAGCGTGATCCGCTGCACAAAATGTTTTCCGCCAAAGCCGGGGCCGAGCCAGTCGGTTCCTTTTTTCTTGCCGGCGTGCACGACCGGTTCATTCATCAGGTCATAGCAGAAAATGGCCGGGCTCTGTGCACACTGTTTCGCGACCGCTTTCCAGAAAACAACCTGCGCCTGCCAGCGTTCCTGGTCGGTCAATTGATCATACCACGCGGGGACATCCTGTTTGTGATAACAGCCCAGCCCGGTCAGATCGAGATACAGGCCCGTGCGTTCCGCAAGCTGCAGCAGCTCACTCAGTTTCTGCAGTGCTTCCTCGCGGGGCTTGTCGACTGCGGACATGAACTTCCCGAATTGAATATGGATGCGCACCACATTCGCGCCCAGCTCTTTCATCTCGGCGAAATCCTGTTCTACCTGCTTCCAGTCCGTCGACCAGTAATCTTCCAGCAGTTGCCCTTCGCGATTATGGTCGTAATTAAATCCCCAGGGGACAAACGACTTCTGCGCTGCTGCAGTCACAAACGATTTTCCGTCTGGACTGACGCGGATGAAATCGAGTTCCGCCGCCTGTAGAGCGGGTGAGCAACAGAGAGTCAGGACAGCGATCAGAGAGCACATTCGCATCGGACTGTTCCTTGCATGGGGAATCGAAAGAGGTGAGGCGGAAATCCGCCCGTCAATTTCATTTTGAGAAACGAAACTCAAGAATGCAAGATCGCTTCTCTTTCTGCCGCAGATTCAAAATGGAAGGGAAGTCTTGAGAGTTCCCCGCAATCTGCGTATGGTAAATGGATCTTTATATTACCAAATTCAGAGAGGCTCCCATGAAATCGATCTTTCCCGTTTGTCTGACGCTTGCATTACTGGTTTCCGGATCGTCGCGACTCTCTGCTGAGGATTCTGCGAAACCGCTTGATTATAAAGTCGATTTACGGGTGGTTACGGAAGGCTTCGACGGAAAAACCTGCTGGGTGCAGGCCCGCACCGGAGCGATTCCCCAGTCAGGTCCGTTTCCCGCAACTGTCGTACTGACCATGCAGAAGCTGCTGTTGACCGGTTCGGATGTATTCTACGCGTTAAATGAGATGCGGACCACCGACGGTGAAAACTGGGTGGGGCCGATCAAACACGATACACTGGCAAGGCGGCGTTTATCAGACAAACATGAGATCGCGGTCTGCGACTTCACCCCCGGCTGGCATGCCAGGACAAAGAAGCTGCTGGGAACCGGACACACCGTTCGCTATGAAAATAATAAGGTCATGCACGTTCGCAAACGGAGTGTGGCTTATTCGGTCTACAATGAAAAGGATCATACCTGGTCCGACTGGACCACGATGAAAATGCCGGACGAACTCCGGTTTGAAGACTGCGGCGCCGGATCTGCCCAGCGATATGATCTCGAAGACGGTACCATTCTACTCCCTGTCTACTTCAAGAAAAAAGGAGCAAAGCAGTACGGCACGACTGTTGTGTTATGCGACTTTGACGGCGAGAAACTGACTTACAAAAAACACGGCAGCGAACATACGATTCCCGTCAAGCGGGGCTTGTATGAACCTTCTATTACAAAGTATCAGGGAAAGTATTATCTGACGATGCGGAATGACGAGAAGGGATACGTCTCAGTCAGCGATGATGGTCTGAATTATTCCGAACCGATTGTCTGGAAGTTCGATGACGGCCAGGAACTGGGCAATTATAACACGCAGCAGCACTGGGTGTCACACAGCGATGGCCTGTATCTGGTCTATACCCGACGCGGTGCGAACAACGACCATGTGTTTCGACATCGGGCGCCGCTGTTCATGGCTCAAGTCGATCCCAAAACACTGCAGGTCATTCGCAAAACGGAACGGATCATCGTGCCGGAAAAAGGGGCGCGGATGGGAAATTTCGCTGTTGTGAATCTGAGCCCCAGCGAAACCTGGGTCACCGTTGCCGAATGGATGCAGCCAATCGGCATCGAAAAATACGGCAGCAACAACCGCATCTATACTGCCCGCATCAAATGGTCCCGACCTTCACGCCAGGATGATTAAGTCACCGAACTTAATCTTGCTTGCTGACTAATTCTTTGAGTGTCTGCATCAGCGTCTCTTCCACTTCGGGAGCAGTGCGGGAGACGCGGCTGGTTTCGTAACCTCCCTGGGAATACGCGATCGTGGTACCGATGTAACCGGGCCCCTGATCTCCATACGCGGCCATACAGACGAAATCCTGCGGTGCCATCTTTTGAGCAGCCAGCTGATATTCCACGAACAGTTCGCCTGGCATGTGAATGATTTGAGCGGAACCCAGTTTCAACCGCGTGATATCAATCGTGGTGCCTGCCTTGGTACGCTGCAGATAGTTGAGATCGCGAGCGGCTCGGATGCGTTCGGTCAGTTTTGCCTTGGGGTTTTCTAAAATGCCAGTCAAAGTGGCTTCGTCCAGCGTGTCTCTCAATGGGAGGAGCACCGGCCTGGCTTTCCAGCTCACATCAGCAGCGGAGAGAGGCGATTTTTCAGTCGATTCCCAGGCTCGCTTCATCCCGTCAGCCAGGCGTTGTGCCAGCAGGGGGCGGTTTTCGGGATCGCCGTTATTATATTTTCCCGCACCGATGTTACCGCCGGCGCCGTTGAAGTGAATGTGTAATACGCCCGGAGTCTGTTTTTCATGCAGGGCCCGCGCCAGGCCGACGGTGTCACAGCTGACACCCCCTTTGCCATAATAACTTTGTGGATGCGTCGCGTAATAACTGAGCATGACCAGAGGTTTGTCTTTGTCCCACAGACTGAGTACGCGGACATCAGCGTCGATGGTTCCTTCCGGCGCCGCGATGGCAGCGGGATTGCGGGAGGAACTGAAGCGGACGATTTTGACTTTTCCATCCGTTCCCAGAATGCGGCGGTTCGATGCAAACTGTGCAACTTTGGCTTTGCCGGTTCCCACATGCGTGACGGTTTGAGGATGCGTTAAACTCTGCTTCGCGGCTGCGATAGTTCGCTGCATGACATCTTCCACGTACGCAGCATCATACATGACACCTTTCAGACCATTCTGTTCGAGCAGGGCATTCGCGGAAATGTCGACCCCCGGCGTGTCGTGTTGATGCAGACAATGGACGGCACAGCGGTCCACGGTCGTACCCAGTGCCTCTGCCAGGCGCTCTTTCCAGACATCCTGGGCACCATTATTGGCACCCACCCAGTCGAGAGCCAGCAGCACAATCGGTTTGCCGGCATTC
>JAGQQP010000384.1 GCA_020426085.1 Planctomycetaceae bacterium
CTGAAGAAGTCTCAAACGATTTCAAACAGTTCGTCGCCAAAGTGCATAAAAGTCTGCCGGAAACCCGGATTGTCTTCATCGCCATTAAACCCAGCCTCAGTCGCTGGAAACTGGCGGACACCATTCAAAAGGCGAACAAACTTATCGCTGCTCAGTGTGCAAAAGATGATCTGCTCGAATTCGCAGACGTCTGGGAACCGATGCTGGGTGAAGACGGAAAGCCGCGACCGGAACTCTTCAAATCCGATGGTCTGCACATGGAACACGCGGGTTATCTGATCTGGAAAAAAGCGGTTCAACCTTACATGGACCAGAAATAACAGATCCCTTTCACAGCAACCTGCAGGTCAGATGGTTCTGACTTGCAGGTCATGCGATTCGACAAATTCATCCAGTTCCCCGCGGGTGAAGATTCCCGCCGTCGCGCCGGTCGCCCGGACACAACTGTGTCCCAGAGCAGATCCAAATTTCAGACAGTCTTCCGGGCTGGCACCTTCGAGTAACCCATGAATGAAGCCCGCGACGAACGCATCTCCGCTCCCCGTTCCATCGACCAGGTTGACAGGGTAAATATCAGATTGAATCGTCCGTTCGGCATTCATCAGAATACTCCCTGCGCCGCCACAGGTGATAATCACGTTTTTTGCTCCCGCTTCGTGGAATGCACGTGCCTGTTCCAGCGGGTCCGTTTTACCTGTGATTAACTCACCCTCGTCATTATTAGGCAGAAAATAATCACTTAAAGGCAATACCGGTTTCAGCATGCTCCAGTAGTCCGCCGGTTTGGGAGTCACCACATCCAGAACGGTCGTCACGCCTGCCTCTTTCGCCAGATGAAACATTTCCGCTACGTTGTCCGGCGACAGTTCTTCCGACAGACAGTAACCCCCCAGGTACAGAATGCGGCTCGATTCAATCTGCTCCCGTGTGACTGTTTCGCCTGTAAACAGGGCATTCGCTGCGACAGAGTGAATGAAGCGGCGATCTTCCCCCTGCACATTGATCACAAAAGAACCGCTGGTCGGCAACTGGTCTGACTTCATCAGGTAGTCGCAATGCACACCCGCTTGAATCAGACTCTCTTCGACATAACGACCGAAAACATCCTGACCGACAATTCCCGCGATCGCTGCCTGCCTGTCGAGTCGGGCCAGGTCTGTAGCTACATTCGAGGCACAGCCGCCAATCGTCAGTTCCATCTGATCTGTCAGCACCAGTTCTCCCGGTCGGGGCAGATGATCAATGGCTTTACACACATGGTCTGCAACAATGATACCCGCACACAAACAGTCATACCTGGGAGACGACATTCGATAACCTTTTTTCTCGATACAGTCTGATATTTCACGAACTGATTATTATGCGAGAGTGCAGGTAGAGATCAACACCTAACTGGAATGTAGATGCACAGATTTTAAGTTCTGTCCCGGGTCAGCCGCCTGTGTGGGAAGTACGGTCTGTGTTTCCGGATCATCCGGGCTGTCGGTCGGTTTCTGCTTTCTGAAATGCATCAGCAGCCTGAGCATGATCGGGTACGTCATCAGCGAGAAAAAAGTAGCCACAATCAGCGAGCCAATAATCAGTGGAGACCCCACTTCCAGCAGCAGCTGCTTGACCGTTTCCCACCAGCCGCTGAATCCCTCGAATTCCAGGATCCGCGCGAAATCTTTCTGGGTCATCGAACCGCCTACATAGTAGGTTCCAATTTTGTAGTCGAACCAGTAGATCGGCACGATCGTCAATGGATTCGAAATGTAGACGGTGATCAGGGATGCGACCTGATTGAACTTAAAGAAAGGCCGGGTCAGAAAAGCCACGCAGACGACCATCAGCATTTGAATCCCAACCGTAGGCGTCAGCGCAATGAACATCCCGATTGCTGTTCCCAATGCAATCGAATGGGCACTGTCGTCCAGCATTAATATCGAACGCAACAGCATTCGCGGGCTGTATTTCCAGGCTGGTTTCTGTGAAGACATATCGCTATTTCAACAGGTTTTATCGATGAGACTTTTCCAGACGGTTCACAGGCTGGATAAAGACCACATTTTACTTAATCGGTGTTTCTGGATTATTTTATCGGCTGGAACCGGGCAAAATACCGCTACTTTATCGGATGTTCTTTCCCAGTCGTTGTATTATCACAGCTGACTGTTACAGTCGAGCCGATTATACGAATCAACGGCAACAGTCCCGATCACTTACTATATGATTAACAATAGATATCTATTCTAGTTAAGCATTTTCCGGTTAGGCAACTGATATCAACAGCTCAATCTCCAGCCGCGGTAAAGTCCTGCCCCCTGAAAATACAGTCATAACGTCTGTGAATTGTATACTTTGTACACTTTTTGGGAAACAGTATGTTTTTTTTAATCAGAGCCTGAAATTTCTAAACATGTTGGTTATGCTCTCTTCTGAGAATAGGTAGCGCTCTTTATATCTTATTCTTTTTGACGTTTTCAGCTGATACTGATTAGTACGCAAACAGGATTGATAATGGTAGAAAATCTGGAAATTTTCGAGGTTGAAGTCTCTGCACCGAATCTGGTTGTCATTCCACAGGGATCGACACTGCAGTTTTTGTACAGCAATGTCCAGATTGAATCCAACAAAGTACTCAGGCTCTTTGACGCGCCGGAAATTAAAAATGTAATCATTGATCTCTCCAAGGTTGATTATCTCGATTCCATCATCATCGGCTCCATTATTCGGCTCCTGCAGCGTGCCAGACAGACCGGCGGTCAGGCTGTTTTCTGTAATGCCTGTGAAAATATGCAGAACATCTTAAAATGCATCAAAGTCGGCAGCCTCTGGCCTTTGTACGGGACCCGGGAAGACGCCGTCACTGCCGTCTCCACAAATTGATTGTCTTCTCTTTTCCTGAATTGTAATGAGCCTGGGATGCTGCCGTTCACAGCTGACGATCTGAAAGCAATCCAGACCGAAACCTTTATCGAGCATCTGGACTACTTCGAAAGTCTGGCCTCCACCAACTCCTGGGCGCTCAGTACACATTGTGTCCCCACGGGATCTGCAACCAGCCGCGAAACCAGTTTCCCCAGTCTGGTCCTGACCGCCAGTCAGACCGCCGGACGAGGTCGAGGCAGTAATTCCTGGTGGTCGCCTGAAGGAGGGCTCACCTTTTCTCTTATCGTCGATACTCGAACTCTGCAGATTCAACTCGAACAGCAGCCCCTCATCGCGCTCGCCACCGGACTGGCGGTCTGTGAAACGCTGGAAAAGCACCTGCCCGACTACTCTCTGCAGCTCAAGTGGCCTAACGATGTCTATCTGCAGCAGAAAAAAGTGGCCGGCATTCTGGTTGAAACAGCAGCCACTCAACCCGGGCTCGTTGTCATTGGTGTCGGGGTGAATCTTAATAACTCCTTCCTTTCCGCTGAAGCAGAACTTCAGTCGCTGGGCACTTCCCTTTACGAAACCACCGGCCAGAAATATTCTCTTTCCTCCACCCTCATCGATCTGATCAATGGCATCGAAAATCGTCTCTACGATGTTGCCGGCGAAACCAACTCCTTCATGGCTGACTGGCGACGCTACTGTCTGCTCACCGGCCGCTCCCTTCGCATCAATACCGGCCTCGAAGTCAAACAGGGAACCTGCCTCGAAGTTGACGACCAGGGCTTCCTTATCCTCCAGACCGAAACCGGCATCGAACGCATCATCAGTGGCACCATCGAACAGTTCTGATTAAGATATCGTATTATGAAGAAACTACTCATCTATCCCGCCATTGATGACACGCGGCTCGCGCGAATTCAGGAAGTCTCGAACCAGCTCACCGTCTGTAATGCCCGCGATCTCTCGCAGGCATTGAGTGAAATCAAAGATGCCGACGCCTTCTACGGCAAGATCACTCCCGAACTGCTGGCCGCTGCAGAAAATCTCCAGTGGGTCCAGTCCCCTACCGCCAGTCTCGAACATTATGTCTTCCCCGAACTCGTCGAACATCCCTGCCAGCTCACCAACATGCGCGGCCTGTTTTATGATGTCATCGCCGACCATGTGCTCGGCTTCGTCCTCTGCTTCGCCCGCAATCTGCACCGCTACATCCGTCAGCAGTATGAAGCAGACTGGCAGCCCATCGGCGGCGTTGCCGGCAAACCCGATTTCGTCACCGGACCCGGTCAGGTCAGCGAAGTCGATCGCAGCCATCTGCATCTTTCCGACTGTTCGCTCGGCGTTGTAGGGGCCGGCTCCATCGGTGCGGAAATCTGTCACCGCGCCACAGCCTTTGGTATGACTGTCTACGCCATTGATCCCATCACCCGCGAAGTGCCCGGCGTTGTCGATGACGTCTGGGACATCGATCGCCTGCCTGACCTCCTGGCTGTCAGTGATTTTGTCGTCATCGCTGCTCCGCATACACCACAGACCGAAAAGCTGTTTCGCACCAGGCAGTTTCGTCAGATGAAATCTTCCGCGTACCTGATCAATATCGGCCGCGGCGCCATCGTTGATCTGCAGGACCTCACCACCGCGCTGGAGCAGAAAGAGATCGCCGGCGCTGCCCTCGATGTCTTCGAGATCGAACCGCTGCCCGCGAATCATCCGCTCTGGCAGATGCAAAACGTGATCATTACCCCGCACATCGCCGCCGCGTCGACCCGCGTTCCCGAACGTCATCTGGAAACCCTCCTGGAAAATATTCGCTGCTTCATGAACGATCAGCCCTTCCTGACTCTCGCCGACAAAAGTCTCTGGTACTGAAATCTCAGTTGTTAAAAAATTCG
>JAGQQP010000385.1 GCA_020426085.1 Planctomycetaceae bacterium
GCCGCGTCAAGAAAACAGCAGACGCTCCACCGCCCGCTGTTGCTCCCTTTGATGAGAAGCAGGCCAATGCGCATCAGAAAGCGTGGGCAGACTATCTTGGTGAGCCGGTCATGACTACGAACTCGGTCGGCATGCAGCTTGTTGTCATCCCGCCGGGCAATTTCAAGTTTGGGGAAGCGGGCGAAGCTGTCCCTGTCACGTTGACGAAACCTTTCCGCATCGGTATCCACGAGGTCACCCAGGGTCAGTGGAAAGAGATCATGGGGACTGAACCCTGGAAGGGACAGGAAAAGGTTCAACTGGGTGACGCGATTCCTGCAACATATGTGAGTTGGATCGACGTAACAGAGTTTTGTCGGAAACTGAGTGAACGGGAACAAGCTACCGATCGGCTCGCTTCGGACTGGGAGTATCGCTTACCAACACAGGCAGAGTGGGAGTACGCCTGCCGGGCGGGGACAACGACGGAATACTCGTTCGGCAACGATGCGTCCCAACTGGAAGAGTACGGCTGGGCCCAGGACTGGGCAAGAATTCCTGGTAAGGATTATCCTCGTGGCGTCGGTCTTAAAAGGTCGAACCCATGGGGGCTGTACGACGTTCACGGTAATGTCTGGGAGTGGTGCAGCGATTGGCATATAGGATTACCCCGCGGTACTGACCCCCAGGGGCCAGGGAATGGCACCAAACGAATTGTACGAGGCGGTAGTTGGACCAACGACGCGGAAACTTTGAAGTCGGCATACCGTTTCGGTAGGGAACCGTCGAGCGGAAGCTACGGTCTGGGCTTCCGCGTTGTGCGCACGATCAACAAGGCAAAGGATGAGCAAGTTAATAAGAGTTCAAGTCAGACAATCGACCTGTTGGCTGACCTCGTGCCAAAGACATGGAATTCGGAGGACATGAGCTGGCAGATGCAAGACGGAATCCTTGCCGGCAACAGCAGTGCATCCAGGAAGAAAAAAGAATGGGTCGGTGCAACGTTTCCACAGGAGATCGAAGGTGATTATGACTTCGAACTGGAGTTGAAGCAATCGGGCTTCGCCCCGCTGCAAATTGACTTGCCACTTGGAAATAATCAGGCGATCCGCCTGCATCTTGGTGGACTCGGCTGCGCGCTCATGCAAATCGATGGCAAAGGAGATCGAGACGCCGACCCACAGTACCGCAACCAGGACGCCACATTGAAAAGTAATGTCTGGCAGCTGCTGACGGCGAACGTCCGTCACCACGGTGAAAACGTGAGCATCGATGTTGCCCTGGATGGAGTTCGCATTGGTCAGTTCTCGGGGCCTCGCTCGCGGATTACGCTTCCCAAACGGATCAAACCCGATCCAGTCCATGTGAAATTCGCGGGAACCGGTACCTCCAGCATACTTGAACTGGAATTTCGCCGGGCTATTGCCCACATCAATCCCCCTGCGGCAATGAAGATTGATCAAACGAGCCCGAAGTAAACGCAGTCTTTCCCTGTCGGGTGTTTACTCTTCACTCAAACGTCAGCGTGACTTTGTCAATCATCGGCTTCGACTTGTTCTCGGTCGTGTCTTTCAGTTTCAGTTCGAAGCTGCAGCCGTAGCCGGCGGGTAAACCTGTCAGGTCCAGTTTTGCGGGGGTGCGTTGGACGTGCTTGGAGAGACCGGGGGTGTAGTCGTAGGTCTCTTTGACTTCGGTCCAGTCGGTCCAGGTATCAGGGGTGCCGTCGTTGGTGGTATCGACGCCGACGCGGACTTCGACCTGTTCCACCCAGGGGCCGGGACTTACGAAATCGGTCGATTGTTGTGTGAACAGATAGAAGCGACCTTCAGCAAAACCGATATCGGGGTCGGGGTGTCCTTCACCGATTTTGTCACACCAGGTATAAGGTCCATCGATGCTGGGACTGGTGAACCAGGCGACGCTCATGTGTCCGCCACCTGCGGGATCGTAGTCACCAAAGAGGTAGTATTGCGTGCCAACGCAGATAGGGGCCCAGTCGCCGTAGGCTTCCTGCTCGGGTTCATGGACGTGGTATTTGCCGATGTTGGTTTTCCAGTCGGGGTGCTGCAGCCAGTGCGGGTGTTTGTATTCGGCAATTTTGCCGGTGTCTTTTGTGCGGTTATCGACGGGTGGGGCGAGGAACTTCCAGTCTTTGACGCCGTCTTCACTGACGGCGTGCGCAGCCAGCGGGGAGTCCCAGGAACGTTTGCTGGCGTTGATGGGACTCCAGTCTTCGAGGATCACGTGGAAGCGGCCTTCTTTATCGCGGATGAAACCGGCGTCGGAGCCGTGCGACGGATCTTTGACAGCCAGGCCCATGTCTTTGCCGGGTTTGCCGTCGGTGAGATCTTCGTCGATGTAGACGTGCGGGTCCTGGTCGTTGGGGTAGTCGTAATAGATGTAGACCTTGCCGTCTTTATACTCGGCACTGGTGACCCAGCGGGAAAACTCTTCGGTGACGGGGCCGTGATGCACCCAGTTAACCATGTCGCGGCTCTGCCAGGCGTGATAACCTCCGAGTCCCTTTTCCAGTCCGCCTGGTGCATCGTACTGATGTTTCCAGGGAGTGGTTTGAAGTTTTACATCGAAGCCGTCGAGGGATGCCGGTTCGGGTTGGAAGCCTTTCTTTTTCTTCGCGCCGCCATAGCGTCCGAAGACCCAGTAGTTTTTGGGGCCGATCGCCAGGAAGACAGGAGCGTCCTGCAGATTGGCTGGGCCGAGGTTGGCAATGGGTTCCCAGTTCTGCCAGAGGGGAGACTGCTCGATGACGATGGATTTCGGTTTTTGCTTCTGATCGAAGCGTTTGAACTGACTGGTAAAGCTGGCGGTCTTGTCGGTGGGAACTGCGGTGCCGTTTTTGAATTCCAGATGCGTCTGATAATCGGCTGCGTCGGACCACTCTTTTTGCGTGTCAATCACCCAGTCTTTAGCTGTCAAAGAAGATGTAGTAACCAGTATGCAGAACAGAATCAGCAGGAGGGATGATTGCTTATGTTTCATAGCATGTTTTCCAGGTTGTCTTGAGAGCTTAAATGAGTCGTATTTCGCCTTCGTTCAGAGTAGCCTGCCGGGGGAGGGAATGCAATGTGATGCAGGCAGGGAGGAGCGATTCTCGTTGTGATGGCTCATGGGACAAGCTAGAATCAGGAAAGAGTCGTACAGGAGAACCAGGAGCAGGTCTTCTTTTCAAAAAGCAGAAATGTGATGAATGATACCTCACCAGATGCTGCAAAAGATGAGAGTACACCGGATATAGATGAAATCTGGTTATCCAGGATCCGGTGGTTTCTTGCAGGTGCGCTGCTGGGGGCTTCCATTCCGATCATGGTGGCCGTCTATCAGATTCAGCAATTTTCCGCCTACACTGCAACTTTACCTCCCGGTACCGCCGTCTGTGGTATGCCAATGCTCATCCCCATAGCCCTGATCTTGTTTGTGGCTCCGATCATGAGTCTCATTGGTGGTGCTGCAGGCCTGCTGCTTGTTGTGATCATACAATGGACGAGCTAGAATTAGTGACACCTTTATCATTCCTGAACGAGACTCATCTAGAGGTTTCTGTCATGTTGCGTTCGCTGCTGTCTCTGATTGTATTCCTGCTGCTGATCTCGCCCGCCTGGTCGGCGGAACTCACGCAGCCGAACATCCTGTTTATCATGGTGGATGATCTGGGTAAGGAGTGGATCAGCTGTTACGGCGCGGAAGATATCCAGACGCCGGCCATCGATGGGCTGGCGGCGACGGGGATGAAGTTCAACAATGCGTGGTGTATGCCGCAATGCACACCGACCCGGGTGACGCTGCTGACGGGCCAGTATCCGTTTCGTCATGGCTGGACGAATCACTGGGATGTCCCCCGCTGGGGTGCGGGGGCTCATTTCGACCCCAGCCTGAACACGACCTATGCGAATGTGCTGCGGAAAGCGGGTTACAAAACGTGTGCCGCGGGTAAGTGGCAGATCGATGACTTTCGTGTGGAACCTCGCGCGATGGAGGAGGCGGGCTTTGATGACTGGTGCATGTGGACGGGCTACGAGGCGCAGAACCCGCCCAGTGCCGAGCGGTACTGGAATCCGTATATCAACATCAAAGGGAAAGGGAGCAAGACCTACGCCGATCAGTTCGGCCCCGATATTTACTGCGACTACCTGATCGACTTCATCGACAAGAACAAAGAAGAACGATTGCTGTTGTATTATCCGATGGTGCTGACACACAGTCCCTTAACCACCACTCCTGACAATAAAGACGAAACCGACAAACGGCGTCTGTTTGCCGGGATGGTGCGTTACACAGACAAACTGGTGGGTAAGCTGGTCGCCGCGCTCGACGAAGCGGGCATTCGTGAGAAAACAATCATCATTTTCACAACCGACAACGGAACGGGGGGCATGACAAATGGTCGCCTGGGCCATCTGGTACGGGGTGGCAAAACGAAGATGTCAGAACAGAACGGTACCGCAATGCCATTCATTGTCAACTGTCCGGGAACCGTTCCCGGCGGCGTGGAGACCGATGTGTTAATCGACTTCACTGACATGCTCCCTACGTTTGCGGAACTGGGGGGCGGCAAACTGCCTGCCGGTCGCGAGGTAGACGGAAAGTCGTTCGCGTCGCTGATTCTGGGGCAGACCAAAGAGGGGCCGCGCGAGTGGATTCTTTCGATGGGAGGCGGCCCCGCGGCGCTGCGTGACGGACGCGTGCAGCCGGCGCTGAAATATGATGACCGCGTAATTCGCAACAAAGATTATAAGCTGTGGATTGA
>JAGQQP010000386.1 GCA_020426085.1 Planctomycetaceae bacterium
CGGACGAAAACGATGAGCAATTCATCAAACCCTGGAAGATCGATCTGGCAGATCAGAATTATCCGGTCAGTATTCAGCATGCACGTAACCTGCTGGGTTGGGAGCCTCAACACCAGCTTCGCAATACACTGTCGAACATGACAGAGCGACTGAAATCTGACCCGGAACGCTGGTACGAGATTAACAGCTTGCCCGTTCCCGCAGATCTGAATAAACAGGGTTCAACGGGAGCCCGTAACAGTTGATTACTGCGTTGCAAAATCACATTTTTACCAGCCTTTTCCTGATGATGATCGCGCTGGTCCTCAACAATGCCAGCTGTCTGTTACAACCAGTAACAGGCTGACACGGCTCTCTGAAGCGTAGTATTGGGAAACCAACCGGAATCAACTCAGGGGCATATTCCGGGAACTCTTTTTTGAAACAGAGCCGGAACTCAGACATGATCGACTGAAGTGGGCTGAGACGGCATAAGCAGTTTCAGACTTTCTTCAGGAAATCTGTAGTCTCTCGTTTTCCTGAATCAAAAACAAAACCCCGCTGGATTCTATTGATTGTGAATCCGGCGGGGTTTTGTGATTTATCACCTGTCTGTGATTATGATACTTTTTTATGAGAGCTGCTTTCGACCAGCTCCGAATCCTGCTGCTTGCGGCTCTGTTTGGAAACTACAGCCAGTTCGTGTTCCTTCAACTGTTCAAACAGCTCATGGACCCGCGGTGCCGAGGAGGCTTGTGACAAGGTTTCGTACAGATCAATCAAAGCCTGTCGAAAACGAACATTCAAATCGGTCAGTTCATCGAGTGTCATATCCCGTCTGATCACAATCGAATCGATCTGACGGCGGATTTCTTCGTCCGGGAAATACTGCAACCAGGTATCGAGCACACCCTCCGCGACACGCTTTTCATACCCTGACAGGGCAGCCTGCCAGTGTAATTCATGCTGTCGCAGCTGACGTGATAACCATTCTACGGATTCGGCATCTGCCTCCTGCGAAACACGATCCAAAGCCTGGCGCATCTGTTTATGAAAAGATTCTACCAGTTCCAGAATATCTTGTACTTTATGATAAGCCATCATTGATCCTCCTTTAAAATAGAGATGCCGTTTATAACTGCAACTCATATGCCATACGACAAAATTGCAGAATGTGACGGTTAGGAGCTTTAAACTGAGATATTTCCGCCAGAAACTGATTGAATAACATCCACGCTGATCGTTGATCATTCAGAAAAGCACGTCTAAAGAGACATCTGCCAGAAGAGAGGACCGGGCTTTTTGTAGACGCCTTCCCGGATTCCGGGTAAACTGGAATGACCAGACGTCGTTTCCTTATTTTTACTGAAATATTCCTGCAGGAGCCCCGATGTCGCAATTACCCTGGAAACCGATACGCCTGCGCAATCTCGAACAGCAGATCGATCAGGCGTTTGATGAGCTCATTCATGGACAGTGGGGAATTTCTCCCCCCAGCGGAAAATGGCAACCGGAAATTGATATTTTCGAGACGCCCGATTTTTACCTGGTGGAAGCTGATGTCCCCGGCGTTGATCCGGATGAAATCCATGTGACCGTCGATGAGCATTCGCTGACCATTTCCGGCTGGCGACAATCCGGCTGCGTAGAACATTCTGCGCAGGGAATCTGTATCGAACGTCGGCAGGGAAGTTTTGTCCGCCGCATTCCCTTCGAACAGTCTGTCGACCCCTCTCAAGTCAAACGGGAAAACCAGGCCGGCATCCTGCGCCTGCAGATTCCCAAACAAAAACTCAGCCCCCCTGTCTAAATGATGAACTGACTGTTGAGCAATTTATGACCGAACAGACGGAATACCGTAAACTGACCGCGGAAGATGTGACATTAAAACTGGATCCGAAATCGTTCGGTTTTAAATCGACACAGGAACTGGAGCCTCTCACAGAAATTGTCTCACAGCCGCGCGTTGTCAGAGCGCTGGAACTGGGCACAGGCATCAGGCATCCGAATTATCATATCTATCTCTCCGGGCTGATCGGCACCGGTCGGAACGATCTTATCACGCACGCCCTCCGTGAACGGATACTGGATGATTCCATTCCGGATGACTGGATCTACGTCAATAACTTCGAAGAACCAGACTGCCCTATCGCCATCAGTCTGCCCGCCGGCCAGGGAGTTCAGTTCCGTTCAGACATGGAATCACTGATCGAGCAGTTACAGGAACTGCTGCCGAAAGCGTTCAAAGAAGAAGATTTCGGAAAAGAAAAAGAAAAACTGCGTCAGGTCTATCGCAAGCGTGGCGAAGAAGTGTTCGACAAACTTCAGAAACTGGCCAGCCAGCATCAATTGACCGTGCAGCAAATGCCCAATGGCGAGATCCTGTTTATCCCGCTCAAGGACAATCGTCCGATGACACAACAGGAAATCGAGCAGCTCTCACCGGAAGAAATGCAGGAACTGGAAAGTCATCAGGACGAACTGGTGGGCATGGCGGGACGCGTTCTGCAGGAACAGAGGGAAATACAACGTCAGCTCTCCAGTGACGTCAGGGAAGTCGCTCGTCGCTTTGCAGTTCAGATCATCGAACCACTGGTGAATGAACTCCAGCAGAAGTTCAAATTCCCCAAACTCAAAAGCTGGTTGTCACATTTCAAAGAACATGTCATCAATCATCTGAATCTCTTCCGCGAGATTTCGGATGTACCTCCCCAGGCGGCAATGCTCGCGGGAGAAACGGCGATCGATCCTGAACAGCGTTTTCTGGAATATCGTGTCAACGTGGTGGTCGACAACAGTCATTTAAAAGAACCACCAATCATCGTGGAAGACGCGCCGAACTATCGTAATCTGTTCGGAACAATTGAACGCGTTGTCGATCGGGCCGGGCGGGTCATTACCAATTTTTCTCGCATCAAATCGGGCAGCCTGCTGAAAGCAAACGGGGGATACCTGATTCTCAACCTGATGGATGCGTTGATCGAGCCTTTCGTCTGGAAAGAACTGAAACGGACCCTCAAAAATCAGTCACTGGAAATTCAGATCCAGGATCAGTTCTCCATGTTCAGCGTGTCGGCTCTGCAGCCGGAACCGATCCCCCTTAAAGTCCGCCTGGTCGCGTTTGGGGAACCTCTGATCTATCACCTGCTCTATCTGCACGATGAAGATTTTCGCGAAATCTTCCGCGTGAAAGCTGACTTCGATGATGAGCAGGATCGCGATCAGGAGACCGCATTGATTTATGGTCGCCTGATCCGACAGCTTTCAGAGAAAGAGGGGCTGCTGCCCTTCAATGCGGCTGCGGTCGCAGAACTGGTTCGTGTCGGCTCACGACTGGCCGACCATCAGAAAAAAGTCACCTCGATCTTCAGTCATATCGGGGACGTCGCCCGTGAAGCCAGCTTCTGGGCCAGCAGAGATAAAAAGAAACTCGTTCAGCCGGATTACGTCCGCCAGGCCATTCAGGAACGCATCTTTCGGTCTGATATGGTCGCCGAAAAAATACGAGACCTGATCGCTGAGGGTACAATACTCATTCAGCTGGAAGGAACCCGGGTCAGCCAGATCAACGGGCTGGCGGTTGCCGATCTGGGTGATTATGCCTTCGGACGCCCTTCCCGACTCACCGCCAGCGTCGGTGTTGGCACAGCGGGAATCATCAACATCGAACGGGAAAGCCGCATGAGTGGCAGCACCTACGATAAAGCCATGCTGATTCTGGAAGGACTGCTGCGCAACTTATACGCCAGCGAACAGCCATTAACACTCTCCGCCAGTATCGCCATGGAGCAGAGCTACGGCGGCATTGATGGTGACAGCGCCTCCGTCGCTGAACTGCTCTGCCTGCTTAGTGCCCTTGCCGAAGTTCCACTGAGGCAGGACATCGCTGTCACGGGATCGATCAATCAATGGGGAGAAGTTCAGGCCATCGGCGGTGTGAATGAAAAAGTGGAAGGTTTCTTCGACGTCTGTCATGCCTTTGGCTTAACAGGCACACAAGGCGTCTGTATCCCTGCCTCCAATGTGCAGAACCTCGTCCTGCGCGATGACGTCGTACAGGCCATCCAGCAAGGCAAGTTTCATGTCTGGTCTGTGACAAATCTCAATCAGGCAATTGAACTGTTTACCGGAATACCTGCCGGCGATGCTTCCGTGAAAAACAGTTTTCATGGTCTGGTCCTGGATCGACTCACCGAAATCGCAGAACTCCTGCTGGAACAGAAAATGACCGATACAGGTCGTCTGCTTTGGATTCCTGGCACTCCGCTCGATTTCCCCTCAGACCCACGACCTCCCCTGCCAGGACAATAATCACTCCTGCCCCGTACGCCGCTGGAAGCCAACACTCAGCTACCTGTTTCAGCGCCATCCATTCCCCCAAAACATGCAGGCATTGTTTAATTCCTGAGCAGGCTAGCTCTCGGTTCCTGATGATCCCTTCTCACCGGTTCATTTGCAGCGTCTTGTGAGAAATTTATTTCCACTAACCCATAAGCACTTACCCACAAATGCTTTACAGCACACACAGCCGTACAAAGAGTGCAAAGGCTCGTATCAGATTGAGCTGTTATTACACCTGAAACTCAACAAGAACCTTTATTTTAACTTTATTTCCTAATAATCATTAACTATGGCATTCGAATTGCATAGTTGCTTCAGCATGTTTGAAATGCCCTCCTACTTTATCCTCACAGGAATCCTACCATGTTGAATCACAAACCTCGAAAACGCGGCTTTACGCTGATTGAATTGCTGGTGGTCATT
>JAGQQP010000387.1 GCA_020426085.1 Planctomycetaceae bacterium
CCAGCTGACGTCGTTTGGCCATTACCGTGGCGTTGGTTCGTTCATCGCGATCTTTGAGAATTTCCTGATTTTCCAGGTACTGATCCACATTCCCGTTGAACAGGGTCAGTTTTCCCCGTTTGAGTTCCAGTGTCTGATTGCAGATGGCCTTGAGGAAAGTTCGATCGTGCGATACCACCAGCACCGCACCACGGTAATCTTTCAGAAAATCTTCCAACAGCAGCTGCGTTCGCAGGTCCAGGAAGTTGGTCGGTTCGTCCAGCATGAGAAAATTCGGCTCATGCAACAATAAAGCGGCCAGTTTGACACGCGTCTGCCAACCCCCGGAAAGTTCTTTGACCGGACCATTCAGAAAACGGCCTTTTAATTCAAATTCACCGGCGACCGCACCGCAGCGCCAGTCAGGCTGACCACTGTCGCGCATCAGAAAATCCAGGGCACTTTCGCCTGGCAAAAACGGGTCGTGCTGCCTGAGATAGCCAACCCGCAGATTGGGATGGCGAACAATCTGTCCACTATCCACCGATTCTTCTTCCAGCAGGATTCTCAACAGAGTGGATTTTCCGGCACCGTTCCGGCCAATGAAGCCGATTTTCTGCTCTTCTGCGAGTGCAATCGTCGCTTCTTTCAGAAGTTCCTGAGCACCGTAACTCTTTGTCACATTTGATATTTCAATCAGGGTCGCCATCACTCTTCTCAATACTGGAACGGAAAACCTCAATGTTAAGCGTATACACGAGGACAGAGAAGATAACGGGAAGGCGCAATCAATTCAATTGATCATGTGTGATGGCTTCCTGACTCAAATCAACTCACACCATTTCCCAACGATGCATCATGACGATTATGGCAATTTTTCTGGTCGAGAATGGACGGGAAACCTCTATTTCCAGCCACCCGAACCCGGTTCCTGAACTATCGTTTTAAAAATGCATCAATACGAATTCTGAAATTATGGAAGGGTCAAATCCGGAAATGACCCGCATTTCAGACTTCGAGAGTTTCAGCCTTATCGATTATTTATGGCGAACGAAGCGTGTTCTGATTCTGCAACTGTTCAACAGACTGTTACAGCACCTGTAACGGCCAGGGAGCAGACTGCGCGCTCAAGAAACGTTTCACCGAGACGACGCCAACGGGTTCCACTTTCGATTATGGGTGGTTCTTCGGCTCCGGATAATGCTTATATCCTGTTTCTGCTGGTGAATATTACACTGTTCCTGAGACCAGCCGAGCTGCTTCCGCCTCTGGCCAATCTTCCGATCTATGAAGTTTTGATCCTGTCATCATTTTTCTTATCTCTCGATCAGATCAAGCGAACGGTCAGACTGCCGATGTTAAAACGGCAACCGATCACATTATGTGTCGTGGGAGTCCTGGTTGCTGTTGCCATGTCACACGCATCGCATATGTATCTCTATGGCCTCCGCACATCGACGGTCATGTTCCTGAAAACGTTGATGTACTACCTGTTGTTGATCAGCATCATTGACTCACCGCAACGATTAAAAGGACTTCTGAAAACGATTGCCATTTCGTCGTCAGCCATGATTACGCTGTGCGTGATTGACTACGTGGGAATCTTCGATTTTGAATTCATTAAGCACGTCAGTGACCGCGACGGGGTTTCAGATGCGGGAGAAGTGATCCGTGTGTTCCGTATGCGAGGCACGGGAATTTTCCAGGACCCCAATGACCTGTCCGTATTGATTGTTACAACGGGGGTCCTCTGCTGGTATTTTTTCAATGATCCCGCAGCCAGTCCTCTTCGATTTCTGTGGATTGTCAGCATGATCATTCTGGGAATCGGCCTGATTTACACACGTTCCCGCGGAGGTCTGTTGACACTGGGAATTGCCGGGATGGTCTTTGTATTACCCAAATACGGGAAAAAAGCAGCGATCGCCTGTGCCGCGGTGGGCCTGGCGGGAATTACCGTACTCGCCGGTCGCCAGGGAAATATCGACCTGAATTCCGGAACCGGACAAGACCGTATTGTACTGTGGAGAGAAGGTCTGACTGCTCTCAAGTCTCCTGATCTGCTGTTTGGGATCGGCGAAGGGAAGTACTCCGATCTGGCAGGCCTGGCCGCACACAACTCGTTCGTACATGCCTTTACCGAGTTGGGACTGTTTGGGGGCACATTATATATAGGCTGCTTCTTCTTCGCCGCACTGGGCTTGTATCGCCTTGCCCAATTTCAAAGTAAGAGTTGCGGCAGACCGATATTCCGCAGTCGCGAACTGGAACGGCTTTTACCCTATGTTTCTGCAATCCTGGCTGCATGGTGCGGCGGCATGATGTCACTGTCCCGCTGCTATGTTGTTCCGACATACATGGTGGTCGGAGTTTGCGCGGCATATCTGAATCTGGCGGGAGCCAGTCTGGCCAGACCGACACCACTGGTCTATTGGAATAAACAACATGTGATTTATCTGATCGGAGTGAGCATGGGAATGTTCATTGCGTTCTATATTTTTGTCCGAATTTTTGCCCATTAATATTTTTTGCAGTGGTAACGCACTGAAAGTAAACCAATGAATCAACGTCGATCTGTCAAAATGAATTTATGTGCGACATGGCTCAATCATGGAGTGAGCCTGATGATCGGCGTGTTCCTGATGCCTTACGTCCTGCATATTCTCGGGGATGCACAGTACGGCAGCTGGATCTTCATTAATGCCATTGCCGGTTATTCCGGTCTCCTCTACCTGGGATTCGGGCAGACCATCAGTCGCTACGTCGCGCATTACCATGCCAAACAGGACTGGGATCGTCTGAACCATGTTTCCAATGTGATTTTTGTCATCTATCTGGGTATGGGCAGTCTGGCTTTATTAATCTCCGGAATCATTGCTGCTCTGGCCCCCCACCTGAGTGACTGGGGCACCATCTCCTTATTAGAAATCCGGATCGTCATACTGATTCTGGGGCTGAATGTCTTTGTCGGGATGGCAGGCAGTGTCTTTGGTGGCATATTGATGGGCATCCAGCGGTTTGACATTGAGCGCGGCGTCAGCCTGACCGGTGCCATCCTGCGACTGGTACTGACACTGATGTTCCTGAAAGCGGAATGGGGGCTGCTGACCATTGCCCTGATTTTCTTCGTTGTCACTGTCGTTGAGAATATCGGCTATTGCTATTTTGCATTTCGTCAACTGAAAACCTTTCGAATTGGACGCCAGTATCTGGACTGGAATATCCTCAAGGAATGTGGTTCATTCAGTGGCTTTGCATTTCTTGATGCCATTGCCTGGACACTGATTGAAGCGACCGACTCGATTCTGATCGGGATCTTTTTCAGTCCGGCCATGATCGTGCCTTACTACATCGCGCTACGACTCACACAATTTATTAACATGCCGATTGCACAAATCGGAAAAGTCTTTATGCCCCGGGCAGGAGAACTGCACGCCAATGAGGATCACCGGGCTCTGCAGAAGCTGGTTCTGAATGGGGTCTCGCTCTCCTTTCTACTGGTCACCGGATTTTTTATCGGTGCCTGTTTCTTTGGAAACACTCTGATCAACACCTGGATCGGAACGGGATACCCGGAAAGCCATGTCATTCTGATGATTTTACTGGGGGCCCGTATCATTGCCTTACCGGTCACCACATTCCGTTCGGTCCTGTATGGCATGGGGCATGTCAAAGTTCCATCTTTGATCTACGTCAGTGAAGCCGTTGCCAATCTGATCCTGTCACTGATCCTGATCCAGTCACTGGGGCTCATAGGTGTCGCATTAGGAACGGCAATTCCCATTCTGATTGCAGAGCTGGGAATCACCCTGCCTTACGCGATGAAGAAACTGAATATCACAACCGGTCAACTGCTGCGAACAGCGATTGCCCCCACTCTGGCACCGCTACTGGTGCTGTTGGGTTATTCCTACTTCTTACCACACTTTTTTGAAATTCGTAATTCCTGGACCATTCTGGTCGGTGTTGCCGCCGGAGGGGGTGTCTTTCTACTGGGCACCTGGCTGATCATTGAAAAAGGGGCACTGCTGTTACACCGCTCTGTTCCTGAATCGATTAAATCTTAGTTCTTTTGATATTAAAACACGATGAGCATTAAAATGACCACTATTAATTGCCCTGATCAAGACATCAACCAGAATTCTGAAACACGAACATCCGGCTCAGACACGCTGACTCTGCACATACGTGACAAAGGCCAGACTCAGGACTGCCTGCAAATCTGGCAGAATCTGGAAGCGCAGTTCGAAGCTGTTCCCCTGATGTGTTCTGCGGTCTGGACATCAACCTGGATTGAGCAATACGGCGATTTGCTGCCGTATTCGTTTGTGGTTGCATCTCGCAACAAGACTCCCTGTGGTATCTGTCTGTTAACAGAAGGCGTAGAACAGTTTGACGGCCCGCTTCCCATCAAAACGCTGCACCTGGGTACCGCTGGTGAACCGGCAGCTGACAGTGTCTGCGTCGAATACAACTCACTGTTAATTCAACCCGCTGATCAGTCTGCATTCATCAATGCACTGCTCCAACTGCTTACCGATCACCCGAACTGGGATTCCCTGTCCTTTGATGGTTTTGCCAGTGACGAACTCGAAAGCTGGAATCTCGCATTGCCAGAGACATCGGTCCGAAAAATTGAGAGTCGGTATTTCGATCTGAAGCTGATTCGTGAGGAAGAGCGGGAAGTGATTTCCGGTTTTGGTTATTCCACCCGGAAAAACCTGCGAA
>JAGQQP010000388.1 GCA_020426085.1 Planctomycetaceae bacterium
TTTGATCATTCATCACAACTGAGCTCTGAGACATGAAGTACCGCACCATCATTATTCCATATAATTTACTCCGAGGTTTCACGCTGTGTTTCATGGCAGGCGTGTTTCTGACACTGCTTCTACCTGGTTCAGTATTCGCAATTGATATTGAGGAAGTTGTCTGGGGGTTTAATAATGAACAAACTCCCGGTAAATGTATTCCCCTGTCGATTCTGCTTCGCAATAACACGCCCGACGCATTTGACGGACCAGTTTCGCTAAACCAGCTGCAATATGGTGGAAGCAAGGTCGGCGCGCCCCTGATCCGCAAAGTCTTTCTGGCACCGTTCAGTTCACAGTGGGTTCAGTATTATCCTTATATCATCGATTCTCATCGGGGAGAATGGTCGCTGAACTGGGGCCCTCGCTATGCTTATGGTCAAAAACTGACCACGACCGAGCAGAACATCAATTCCAACTCGGATCTTAACGATGCGCGATCGCGTGTCATTTTGAGCAGTTCTGATGCACTCATGAAGAAAGTGGGGCACTTCAAACAGTTTCCGGAAGAATTGTTTCCGCCATACGTCACTGCAACAGATTCACTGGATGAAATGATCATCGGCCACGTTCCCCGCTGGGATGCGGCTCGTAAGACTTCTTTTATGGACTGGCTTTACCAGGGAGGAGTCGTGCACCTGTTGCCCGATGAATCGACTGGTGAGAATCTGGTTTTCACAACCAGCATGGTTGAATTAAACTCACCGTTAGACTCTTTCCGAATTGGTGAGGGACTGGTGATTCGCCATACATTGAAAATTTCTCAAATGACTGAGGGGGTACTCACCGTAGCCGTCAAAACAGTTCATGATCAGGAAGCCAAAAACATTCATGAATTCACTCCTGAAGCCAATGGAAATGTAACCGTCGCCAATCAATATAGCAGCTATCGCTATGGCGATATCAACTACAAACTATTGCATGAACTGTCGGAACTGACACACCCGGACCACAACTGGCCGCTCATTTATCTGATGTCGATGCTTTACCTGTTTATGATATTTCCCGGTTGTTTCCTGTTCAATAAACGACAGAAAAGTTCGCGTTACCGCAATTCGCTCCTGTTCATTCTGATTACCGTGGTCTGTTTCAGTACCATTTTCTGGAGTATTGGGAAACGGGGTTACGGTGAAAAAACAACCATCAACAGCTTACTTGTCGCGAAGCCTTTACCGGGAAACTATTTCGACACCACCTGCTGGATAAACTCCTTTGTGACAGATGGCGGTTTATATAATTTTGAATCGACAGGAGAAGGTTCCATCTTCACCACGGCTCAGGATACGGAACGTATTAACGGTTTGATTGCTAATGGAGTTCATGGGACTTTTCAGGCAGATGTTCCGGCATTTACCAGTCGTCCGTTTCTGTATCGAGTTAAAGTTCCTTACCCGAAACCGGAATGCAAAGTGGTTGATTATAAACTCAATCGCGATGCAAATCTCGAAGACCTCACGCTTGAATTTCAGCCAGGCTTACCGACTGAGAACTCACGGATTCAGATTCTGTTTCGCGAAAAACTGTATTCGGCCAAGCAGACAAAAGAGAACAACCGATCCATTTTCAAACTCAACCAGGGGGGAGTCATTCCCGTTGCAGCCTGGAGAACAAAACTGACTGATAATTTCGGTCAGAGTACGTACTATGCATACGAAAATGAAAACAAAAACATCACTGAAGTTTACAGTAAAATTTACGAGCCACTTGTTATCAATTCATTAGATCTGAAAACGGAAGAGCAGGTTGTTAATTATCGAGGCCACCTGTCCCGTTTCAAGTTGTTTTATTATTGTGATATCCCCGACGAATTTAAGCTTAAGACCGATGTACAGGGAGACCAGCAGGGGCGCATCCTGTTCGTCTATGATTTTGCTTTACCTGAAAAACAGATTGCTGAAAAAAATGAATCATCCGATCAATAATCAACCTGTAATCGATATTCAGAATGTCTCACATTCCTTCAAAGGACATCGTGCATTACAGGGCATCAGTTTCCAGGTTCAACCTCAGTCCCTGCATGGTTTTGTCGGCCCGAATGGGGCAGGGAAGACGACTTCTTTGAAAATTATCTGCACTCTACTGCGTCCGCAGGGAGGCAAGGTTGAGGTCTTCGGTCATGATGTCCGTTCGGCTGTGAAAGAGATCCGAAAACGCATCGGATTCATGCCCGACCATTTCAGTACCTACCGGCAGATGACCGTATTTGAGTACCTTGATTTTTTTGGGGCAGCTTACGGCCTCGGACTTGAACAGCGGAATCAGGTGATTAACGATGTATTGACACTGACAGATATGGACGGCCGCAAAGATTCGCTGATCAGTGGGTTGTCTCGCGGGATGCAGCAGCGCGTCAGCCTGGCGCGTGTGCTGGTCAACGATCCAGATCTGCTCTTGCTGGACGAGCCGGCATCCGGCCTGGATCCCCGCGCACGAATTGAGTTGATGGAAATTCTGCAGGAACTGAAACGGATGGGGAAAACGATTTTCATCAGTTCACATATCCTGAGCGAACTGGCCGAATTATGTGACAGTGTCACGATTATTGATCGCGGACTGATCAAATACAGCGGGTCCATGGACGGGTTACTGACCCACGAACAGGAACATCCGATATACAAAGTAATGCTGGAAGCTGAAGTCGAAGGATTGATTGATTCACTGCTCACGGAAACGGGGATATTGAAAGTCGAACCAACTGAAAAAGTACGTGAATTACGTATTATGTTTGATTCTACGATCACAGACACGGGAAAGATTTTGTCGAAAATCATTGCGCTGAATGGAACAATCGAATCCTTCCAGCGTGACAAGAAACACCTGAATCAGGCATTTCTGGATCTGACAGAGCAGGGAGTGCGGTAATGTTGCAGGGAACATTTGCTTTATTTAACCGTGCGTTATGTGTCGACTTCCGGTTGATGCGTACTCATTTATTTCGCTTTCTGTTCGCCATTCTGATTCTGTTTTGCCTGATGATTGCGCACTCCAGCAGTCGATTTATAGGAGCACCCGGACACTCTTTATTTTCCAACATTATCTATTTGAATTTTGTGTTTATTCTGATGGCAGGTGTCAGTTTTTTTGCCACCGCCATCACAGAAGAAAAAGAAGAACAGACGATCGGGTTACTGTTAATGGCGGGGGTGAATCCCATTTCGCTGTTGCTGGGAAAGTCTCTGCCACGACTGGTTTCTGCTCTGATATTGCTCTCAATCCAGTTTCCCTTTACGCTGCTGGCGATTACGCTGGGGGGAGTTACTTTCTCACAGGTACTCGCAGCGTATGCAACTCTGGCAGCATTTCTGATTGGATTAGCCAACCTGGGACTGGTCTGTTCGGTAGTCAGTGCGAGGTCGCGAACCGCTTCGACTCTGGTACTCATCTCCCTGGCCCTGTATTTCCTGGGGCCTTTCTTACTGGGATGGTGTGTTGAGGGCGCCGTAGCTTCGCGATGGATTACCTCCAACTCAATGATTGCCCGGGGAACGGAAGCTTTCGTTGAGGGGTGTTACGAATCCTCTGTCTTAAGACAACTTTTGGCGATCCTGGCTTCCGGATTTAGTGAAAGTGCCTGGAGTTTCCAGTTCTGGACCAACCTGATTGCGGGACTTGTGTTTTTTCTGTTGGCCAGCCTGTTTTTTAGTCGATTTGCGCTGACCGAAGTCTCAACAGATCCCGGACGCGGGTTGATCTCTAAAAAACGGAACCGGATCTTTTCACCGGGACGTGCCTGGACTCAGGCATTAGCGTGGAAGGATTTCTATTTCGTGAATGGTGGTCTGGGAATGGCAGTCATTAAATTTGTCTGCTACGGAGGCGCTCTGATTTCATTGTGTGCTTATATCAATATTACTTCCCGGAGTTACTCCCTGCGTGAAATGGGGCTGACCATGTTCTGGACCATGCTGATTGTGGTGTTGATTGAAGTCAGTCTGATTTCGTCACGTATTTTCCATGTGGAAGTTCAGTGGAAAACCCTGGTTTCGACTGCGATGCTACCGCAGTCGATGGCACAAATCGCCTATGCCAAAGTGTATGGTGCCCTGCTGGCGGTTGTACCTGCGTTCTCTTATCTGCTGATAGGCGGACTATTGGGAATTAACGAAATGAGGCAGGATCTGGGTATGGTGCTCGCAGAACCGAGCTTCTGGTTGACCTGTATCGAAGTTCTGTTTTTCTGGCATCTGACGGCGCTGTTATCAACGTTTATTAAATGGGGAGCATTACCATTGGCATTCGTACTGATGTGGGTTGGTAATATGTTCTTCTTCTTTTTCATGAGTTTGATCATTATGAGTGGCGGCGGCGGGGGACCGGAAGTCTTCGAAGCGATCACTATCCTGTTTACTTTGTTTCTTTCAGCCGGTATTGTAGGATCACACATTCTCATTAATGAACGTCTGGTTTTCCTGGCTTCCCAGTAAACGGGGCATTGAATTGGCGCAAAGCAATGGAGTTATGATGGAATCTAAACTAAGTCGAAGAAGGCTTTTACAGTCATCCAGCATATTAGCAGCTTCCGCATTCGGGCTGGACTTACAGCAGGGAGCAGCTGGCGAAAAACAACAGACGACACCTCAGCCACTGAAGGGAAATATCAATCAGTCTGTCGTACACTGGTGTTTCAAAAAATACTGGGATATTGAAAAAACTGCACAGGTTGCC
>JAGQQP010000389.1 GCA_020426085.1 Planctomycetaceae bacterium
CACTCTCCGTATAGGGGTTACCCGCCATCACAACGGCGACTTTGCGTCCGCGTAAATCGTAGGTCCGGGTCTCTCCTTTGTAGACCCCTTCTATTTTTCGCTGGGCATCACAGAGTGAGATAAATTTCTGCAGGAATTCGGGATTACAGTGCTGAATGTCATCCAGATAGATCATGACGTTATCCCCCATCTCGAGCGACAGGTTTAACTTCTTGACCTCTTCCCGTGCCCCGGCATTGGGTGCCGCAGCCGGATCGAGTGATGTCACCTGATGTCCGAGTGCGGGCCCGTTGATCTTCATGAAGATGATCCCCAGACGATTGGCTATGTATTCCATCAATGTGGTTTTACCGTAACCGGGAGGAGAGACCAGCATCAAGAGTCCCATCCTGTCGGTCCGTTTATTCTCGCCTGCTTCCCCCATCTGCTTGGCCAGGTTATCTCCGATTACAGGCAGATAGACTTCATCCAGCAGTCGATTCCGGACAAAGGAAGTCAGAACTCTGGGTCGAAATTCTTCGAGCCGCATGGCATCACGAGCATGATCGACGATCTCTTTCTTGAGCGAGAGGTACGATTCATACCGTGGCACATTTACCGACTGAAATTCAGTCAACCGCTTTGTATAGCGGTTAAAGTGCAGATGGTATTCTCCATTCTGAATCCGTGCATGTGACCCGGAGAGCCCAGAAATCTGTTCGGTCACCACCGCATCAATCAATCGGCTTCGATCCAGACTGTCATCGAGCAGCAGTAATGCCACTTCATCCAGATAATCGAAGTCTTCTTCCGAATCAAGATGATCCAGATAAGCCTGCACCCAGTCGCGTGCCAGCAGAAACCAGTTTTCCGGATTGCCTTTCGTGGAGGAGAGACTGTCTTTCAGCCGTTTCTCTGCATTGTTGTGTTTCAGAAATTTTTCGAACTCCTGATACAGATCGGCGGCTCGTTTACTGATGACAAAAGTGGAGCCATGCACCAGTTCCTGGAACAGGTACTCGGCAGCCTCAGAAACGAGTGCCTGATCGAGGCAGGAGAGCTGTTGTACGAATTGCGAAAGCTGTTGCCTGAGTTCGTTGATGTAATACTGCTGCTGTCCGGTTTGAGGAAAGACCTGTATCACACTCCCGAAACCAGCCAGCTTGGTTTCAAAAAGGGTTTTTGTTTCCGTATCACAAAAATAATTCCAGTATAAACCAGCTAAAGCCCGAGCCGCCGATTGATATCGCAGGAGCCCTAACGCCGGTTTGATTTTCAACAGCGATTTCAAGAGCAGCAATGCATCCTGATCGTGAACCCCTTTGATGTAACCTTCACTGTAACGCGGCCCCATGAATTTCTGGATATATGCGAGCAGTTCCTCATCGGTTTGTTTTGAAAGTGCCAGCAGGGACTGATCCGGATTGGCTTCGACCGCCTTCAGCAGAGAGTAGGTTAAATATTCAACTCGGTACACATCCTGGTTTTCAGAGACCACTTCCTGATCCCAGACCTCCCGCGTTGCCAGCAGGCGTTCGTCTTCAATTTCTTCAAAAAAATTGGTTCCGGTCAAATGCAGCTGCAGGCTGTCATCTCGAAAGACGGTGGTGAGATCCAGGGCCTGGCGGTTCACCGTAAATTTCCGGTTCCCCAGTTTGATAATATTGTCACCGTCGACAAACAGCTCCTGCTTGTCTTTAAGCTGCCTGACCGTATCTTCACGAATACTTTTCAGACGCCCCTGAATGTCGTCGACTTTGACAGTATCCTGCAGCTCACCCAGCTGGCGAACGATGTCGCGAACCTTGTCGATCATCAGATCCGAAGCAAAATAGCCATTGATCTCGTTGATCGTCTTCAGTTGCTCGGCACGACTGCGAATGCCCGTCAGAATGCGATCGGCTGATTTCGCCAGTGAATTTGCCCGTTTGTTGCGACTTTCTACGATTGCCAGTTTGCGCGATTCAAAGGCAGCGTAAATTTCTTCCCGTTTTTCGGTCAGCTGCTCGACGAACTCATCGAATTCAGCAAAACGGCCTTCCAGTTCCTCAACCTGAATCATCAGTTTGGTAAGGAAGTCATCGCATTTTTCGGGGGAGTCACAGACATCCAGATAGTTCACCACGCCCTGGTTCAGCAACTTCATCTGCGCGTTGAACTCGGCCACTCCTTCGACCGACATCAGTTCTTTAATGCGACGCTTGAGAGCAGCCCGGGACTGGTTGATTTTCGAAAAATTCGTGGAGATATTATCGATGATGGCAGTGCGCTTGGTGGTATCTTCCACCTTCAGATTACTGACGATTTCAATCAGCATTTCCAGCTCTTTTGAACTGGCTTCGATCTCTTCTTCGACCTTCCGCGCGTCGGAAACTTTTTCGACGGTTTCAATCTGTCCGCCAGCCGCTGCAATTCGATCTTCGTACGGCTTGAGTGCGTCTTCCCGCATCAGGAAGGAAACGCAACGCGTCGCAAGTTTCTCGTTTTTCTCACTGACACTTTTTTCCAGCTGATCGACCAGGCTGTGATCGACATAGCGTAGATCACGCAGCGAAATGACATCGCCTCGCAGGCTTCTCAAACTGGCCAGGCTCTGAACGAAATCGTCGATTTTGTCAAAGCGACGATGATCGATGTCGGTCAACGTTTTTTTAGTGACCGTTTCTACTTCAGCTGTTTTCTGTTTCGTATTCTGGCGCAGCTGCAGTACTTTTTCGTACTCGGTGACAGCTGCTTCTGCGGCGCGTTTGATTTCAAGGACAATCTCGCCGAGCGCAAATGTTTCTTCCTGATTGATCCAGAAATAAGAATCAAGTACATCGCTGGTGACTTTCACCAGATCAACGTACAGATTTTCGTAGGCATCTTTCCGATTAATCAATCCCAGCAGTTCGTGACATTCCGCCATGCCACGCACGATATCTTTATTCCCGATTTTGTTGAGGTACGAATCCTGCTTCTGCTGTACCTGAAACGAATCACTGATGTAGGGGGTCTTCCAGAGCTGCAGGGTATGGTGTTTCTGTGGTTCATCCTGACCGGTGAAACAGATCAGCTCTCCCCCCTCGAACAACGTAAACCCGTGGCAGATCATCGGGGTATCGAGTTTCTGTTCGATCAGGTTATACCGCAGCAGGACATAAGCCCCCTGATCGGGTTGATAAAACACATACAGAAAATCTTCGCCGTTGGGAGACGCAATTCGCTCCTGGTAGAGCATGTCCTGCAGATCGGTTTCGAATGTTTTCGATTCCCCATTCTGCAGGTAGTAACCATTTGAAAATACGAGACCGTGATCATCGGGAAGCAGAATACAGGCATCCTGAATAGAATCGAGGCGTTGTGCTTTCTGCAGTTTTTCGTTGTAGATGAAGTAGCGGTACTTTGTTTCTTTGTAAGGTCGCACTTTCAGTAGAATCAACGAACCGATGAGTGCGTAAAAGATTTCCGCATCATCCAGAATCTGATCGGGATCATCGACCGGTTCCGAATAGATACCTTCGCCGGATTCGGTGTTGTTCTCAATCTTGATGGTGAGATCGCCGCCTACGGTTTCGACAAATAATCGATCATCAATCGAAATATGAGGATGCACGCCGGCATAATGCAAATCGCGATGCGTTCGTGTCCATTGAAACTCCTGCTGCGCCGGATACTGGACTTCGTGATCACTGCGATTATCAATATAAACCAACTGATCACTCTGCAGCGCCCACTTGAAAGATTTAAAATCCTTCGGGCCATCTCCCACCTTAAACAGCATATACAAAAAAGGGCCCTTCGCGAAAAACTTTGCGAAGGTCGCTTTTTTATAGTAGCGGTAGATGTCTTTAAAGTCTTTTTCAAACGCGTCGTTTCGAATCAGATCAAGAGGCTGTGCATGATAAGTGCCCTCTTTGAATTCGTAAACTGCGAAGACATCGCTCAGATTGATCTCGGTCTTCAGACCAAAATTGACGTTATAACCAAACAGAAATCGATTGCCGACAGCCAGTATGTCGCGGGGAATACAATTGTGCTCAGTGGTAATCCGATCGCTGCCAACCAGCCGGGTTTCGATCGAACCGAATACTTCTTTGCGAAGTTCGTTCAGTTTCCCCAGGCGGGCCTGCAGTTCTTTTCCGTGGCCTTTCAGGCGATTTTGAATAATTTCGTAGGTACTGCTTTCCAGGGCAATGCTGTCCGCATTACTTTCTGCAGTCTCTTCTGAATCATTTTTCAAATCGGCCATTGGAATATATTTCCCGGGGAACTCTATACTGATTATTTTTGCAGATGAAAGAACCGGCTTCAATCGGCGATCTCTCCAGATGGTTTATTTCCAGAAAAGACAGCCGATTGAACGACGTTTCTGATGCAGATAGCGAAGTGCTTACTTCTCGACCTTGGCCTTCATGAAGGAAGACACTTTTTTATCTGCAATTCCGAGGTTTTTCACGGTTGAGAGCAGACGGTTCAGTGTTGACCGGTCTTCTTCTCCTTCTGCCTGTACCAGCATCTGCGAAATCAGTGCGGCAATCGAGAGGTTTTTGACATCTTCAAAGGACATGCCAAACCGGGAAATAAAGGTCTGGAGCTGATCTTCAAAGTAGTCGGGGTTGCCGTTAAAGAACGTATTCTTGATGTCTGTCAGAGTTTCACTGTTGTGAACGAAACGATCGATTGATTTACCACTCTTAATCGAGTCCACAATCTTATCGAAGAACGTTGTCTCGCCA